>CAIOTH010000076.1 GCA_903861145.1 uncultured Bacteroidota bacterium
CATCGCTTTGCAATACATAACCGTTGGCTGCGCCGTTGGTTATTTGCAAATACTTGCTGGTTAAACTATCGTTTACCGTTAAGTGTTTGGTTGAAAAATTACCATAAATAAGAGGAGAGGAAGTTTGGCTATTGGCAATGTAGAGGCTATTGCTACCTGATTCAAAATAACCTGCCGAATACCCAAGGAAAACGTTACCCGACCCGTTGTTATTGTATCCCGACTTACTGCCAATCATGGTATTTTCGTCGGCATTATTATTGCCAGCGCTAAATCCAATCAACACGTTATCGGTGCCAAGAGAGGCTATACCGGCGTATGAACCTAAAGCCGTATTGTTAGTACCGGTAACATTATTGTTAAGCGCATCATAACCAACCGCCGTATTATTGCTGGCTTCGGTGCTTGACTGAGCGGAATAGACGCCTATTGCAGTATTAAAATTACCGGTCGTATTACTTTGTAAGGCCTGGCTACCCAGCGCGGAGTTCGCATCGCCGGTGGTGGTGTATTCAGCAGCATTAGTGCCTATTCCGGTATTATTCCGGTTGTTATAGTCGTCGCTTTTACCAGCCGAGGCACCCATGTATACTGACGACCCGGAGTTATTTACCTCAAGCGCTGCTTTGCGCATATCAAAATAACCGGTACCGCTAAGTGTAAACGTAATTACATTGGCTGTTTGCTGTGTTTCAATGCGGGTTGCACGGTCGGTGCTGGCAATTAAGCTCATGGTATCGGCACCGGTTGATGAAGGAGCTACCCAAGTTGCATTCCCGCTGGCATCGCTTTGTAACACATAGCCACTGGTAGCGCCGTTGGTCATTTGGAAATATTTGCTGGTTAAGCTATCATTGATGGTTAAATGGCCGGTGGCGAAATTACCATAGATAAGCGGCGATGAGGTGTTGGTGTTGGCAATGTAAAGTAAGTTGCTGCCGGTTGACCCTTGCCCTGCCTGGTTACCCAACATTACGTTATTACTACCCGAATTTCCGGCACCGTATCCTACAATTGTGTTTGAACTTGAGGTATATTGACCGCCATAACCGGTATTGGAACCGACAAATACGTTATCGTTGCCGGTTACGTATTTACCTGCGTTATCTCCTACGGCAGTATTTTCAGAACCTACGTTGTTTGAACCAAGCGCGGTACTACCCACCCCCACATTGCCGCTGCCGGTTGATGCAAATTGAAGCGCATTGTTGCCAACGCCAACATTATAATTAGCCGTTGTATTGTATTGTAATACAGAGTATCCCACTGCCACATTGTAAGAGCCGGTAGTATTTCGGTACATAGTATTGCTCCCCACAGATGTATTATCAATTCCCCCTTTATTAACCCTTAACGCATAATATCCAAACGCCGTATTATTGGTGTTGGTATCCGATAGCAGGGCCTGATAACCCAAAGCTGTTCGCGCTGAATTGATTCCTATATAACCCGAAGCGTTGCTGTTAACCTTAAACTCCAGATCCTTGGCATCTGTTGTACCAATAAAATTGGTTCCAGCAGTAGTTCCCGAATTACCGGTAAGGCTCCATGCATTTTGCGAGCCATCAGCGCCAGTGGCACCGGTAGCGCCAGTGGCACCCGTAGCGCCGCCACCAACACCTGTGGAGCCCGTTGCCCCGGTGGCACCCGTAGCTCCACCGCCTGCACCGGTTGAACCTGTAGCACCCGTAGAGCCGGTGGCACCTGAACCTGTCGCACCGGTAGCGCCCGCATTACCTTGCGAGCCCGTAGGGCCGGTGGCGCCTGTGGCACCGGTTGCTCCACTTCCTGTTGCGCCGGTTGCACCATTGCTACCGTTAGCTCCGGTTGAGCCGTTTGCTCCATTACTTCCGCTTAGCCCGGTGGCACCTGTTGAACCGTTAGTCCCGTTACTTCCAGTAGCGCCGGTTGCACCCGTTGCTCCCTGCGCACCGTTACTTCCTGCATTTCCCTGCACGCCCTGAGAACCTTGTACACCCTGACTACCAGTTGCACCGGTTATACCTTGTATACCCTGTGCACCTGTTGCACCCGTAACGCCCGCAACACCTTGCGAACCTGCTGCGCCGGTTGCTCCGTCATTACCCGTTGCGCCGCTTGGCCCCGTTGCTCCACCCCCCGAACCGGTAACACCGGTAGGCCCTGTAGCTCCGGTTGCACCTGTAGCACCACCACCCGGCCCCTGGTCGCCCGTTGCTCCTGTTGCGCCTGTAGCACCAACACCCGTAGCACCATTTGCGCCTGTTGCACCGTTATTGCCTGTTGGCCCTGTGGCACCTGTTGCACCAGCAGCGCCCTGAGACCCTGCGTTACCTTGCACACCCTGTGCTCCCTGCGAACCTTGAACACCCTGTAAACCCGTAGGCCCTGTTGCTCCGACTGTTCCATTTGTTCCGTTTGTTCCATCCTGGCCTGAAGGGCCGGTCGCTCCCGAAGGCCCTGTTGCTCCTCCGCCTGAGCCTGTAGCTCCGGTGGCACCCGTTGTTCCGGCACCGGTGGCGCCTGTAATGCCCTGGGCACCTGCAGCTCCCACGTTTCCGGTTGGGCCGGTAACACCCGTGGCACCCGTTAAACCAACCCCTGTAGCACCGGTTGCGCCTGCAATTCCTTGAGCCCCCGTTGCCCCGGTTGCTCCGTTAGTTGCATTACCTGCAAACAAAGCGTATGGAACACTCTGTAATTGCGTAGTGCCCATATCTGTGAAGGCGGTTCCGCCTGTTTCGTCAATTTCTATTTGCAAATATTTTGCGCCATTTCCCCAATTTACGCTGCTCAGGCTGCCATCGCTACCTATTACATGCGTAATAAGCCCAAACTGGTTGGTTGTAACTGTATCCGATTCCTGGTAAACAATGGTTCCGGTTGGGCTTACGTCGTGAATAAGGTATTTAACATTAACCAGGTGGTTTTGAAGCACCGCTCCCTGCGCATCGCGCACTACGGCCTGGTAATTAATGCCTTGTGGGGCCTGGGCCATACTATTAATTGCAAACATGACGATAACGAATAGAGGGGTCAACTTTTTCATAGGCCTTGGGTTTTTTGTAAGATTATAGTAGAAAATTTAAACAACCAAAAACGGGTGTTAAACTATTAGGCGCTAAAATGAAAAATAGTACTCGCTGTAAAACAATAAAAGGGGGCTACAAAAGGGCTACAAAATTATAACTTATTGATTTACAATATTTAAAGATTAGACAAAAACTGATAAATATCCCCTTCGGGCGCAAGCCCCAATTTTTTACGAAGTCTATAGCGCGCCATTTTTACTGATAAGGGTGATATATTTTTAAGCAAACTGATGTCTTTATTTGAGAGATTCATTTTAAAAAAGCTGCAAAGTTCGATTTCGGATTTGGTAAGTTCAGGAAATCGGGCAATTACCTTTTGGGTAAATTCCGTATTTACCTTTTCAATATTCTCCTGAAACATGATTGTCTTTTCCTGAGAATTGGTAATCACTCCAAGTTCGGCAACCAGGTTATTAATTGACTCTTTTTGTTCAAGGGGTTTTTTGTTCTTTATATCTCCCAACTTATTAAGCATGGTTAGGTTCATGTTTTTTATTCCCGATAGGTATAAGCTTAGTTCCGAAATGTCTTTCTTTTTATACTCCAGCTCCCGGGTCAGCTTTTCGCGTTCAAGGCGCTGTATATCAAATTGTGCTTCAGATAGTTGCCGGGCAATTTTTTCCAATTCAATTTCATCCCGTTGTATTTTTAACTCGCTTTGCTGAAGCCTTATCTGGTCCTTTTGTATCCTGCTTTTGTTCCTGTAAAAAACATAAAGCAAAATACACAGCCCGGTACCCAAAATGAACGTGATTATCAAAAACAGCAAATTACTTTTGGCTTCGCCGCGCGCACTTTTCAAATCACGGTCACGTAACAACAAACGATTTTGATATAATTCAAGCTGGGTATTAAACTTGTACATTTCGCTACTAATCATGGCATCGCTCAAAGTCTTTAACGCCTTGCTATTATTATTTGAAATAGAATCTTTTAGCGACGAAAGTTGCTCCTGGGCCTTGAGAGCCTCCTTAAAATTTCCGGTAGTTAAATAGTATTGCAGCAGTAGCTCATAATACCCTAAAACATGTGCCTGGCTAACAAATTTTTTGCTATGAACTAAGGTGGCAATTAAACTCAACTGTGTCCATAGGTCGCCCAGGTTTCTTTGAGCAAGAAATACGTTACCCAGGCCTAACCGCGATTTCACAATATCCTGATGGATGTTGAGCACCGTATAACTTGCAATATTTGCCTTGTATAGTACGGCTGCCGCACCCAGGTTACCCTGGGCCAAAAGCAACTGCGCCATGTTATCTACAATGCTGCACTTAAGAATTGAATCTTCGGTGTGGTTCAAAGTAAGTACCGAATCGGCCATCTTAAAGTGCCGGTAAGCATCGGCGTAATTTCGTTCCTTAAAAAGACATATTCCCAGATTATTTTGCGCTCCGGCTATCCAGGTGGGCATACCCGTATTTTGAGCTTCATTTATTGCCAATTGATAATAGTGGCCTGCACTATCAAGCTCATTATTTTTTAAATAAAATGAAGCCAGCTTTCCCGAAAGATTGTATGAAGTGGAGGTAGAAGCGGCATGCGCCAATTTATAAGAGGCTAATGCTTTTTTAACGTAATCAATAGATAAGTAAGGAGCGCCGGCTTCGTTTAGTAGTGAAGAAAAATCTGCATAAAGACGTGATACGGCTTCAAACGAGTCGCGCGCATAAGGTACAAGCATAAGTCCTAACTGAAAGGTTTGGATAGCCTGGCTTTTTTTTTGTGGGTCGGTCGCCAAACGGCTTGCCAATGTATCCAGTTGCCTTATTCCTGCACCGGCGTGAATCGTGTCGGACAAGTATTGATTCAAAATTGAATCGCTTAGATAAAAATGCAGTTCATTGTTTTCAGCTACGCCAGCAATTGGATTTACTAACCCCAACAATAGCAACGGAAGACCTAATAGAAATAATTTTAAATTGACAGCAGGCATGGTTCAATAAGCGGGTACTAGCTTTGCAGCAAAAATAGCATACAACCCCAAAGTTTGAGCCCCGAATCTTAAGAAAGACAAATTTATACAGTGCATCAACATAGCAATACAGCTACAAAAAATTTCTACTCCTTAACGATTGTAAATTCAACCCTACGGTTTAGCTTTCTTCCGTCGTCATTACCGTTATCGGCAATAGGGAAGCTGCTACCCAGGCCCTGGAATTCAAGACGGGCGGATTCAATGCCGTGACTTATCAGATAATCGGCAACGCTTTGCGCACGGCCCATACTTAACTTTTCGTTCGAAGCATCATTTCCAATAATATCAGTATAACCAATTATAAGTATATGAACACTTGGAAAACGTTTCATAAACGCGGTAAGCTCATCCAACTGTTTGCGGCTTTTAGGCAACAAGCTAAATTTATTGTAATCGAAATAAATCCGCTCTAATCGGTACGAATTTCCTTTTACACTTTGCCCATTACCAAAGCTCTTCGTGGCCAAAACATCATCCGTTTCCTTCGACATCTTGTCAACTATCTTATTATACTCGCCCGGTTGAACATGTAACACCTGTGCGTTTTTAGGTTTCTGCGATTTACCCGTTAGCGTTTGTGGTTTTTCAGCACTTATCTGCTCCTCCTCCGCTTCTTTTTGCGCTTGCATACGCTCGCCTTTGCCTATAGGCCGTGGTAATGGACGTTTACGTTCTTCACTCTGCTCCTGCACATTAATGAGTTTTGCCAGCTGGTCAACTTTCTTTGCCAGGCTATCCGACATTCTTTGCTGATCATCGGCCGCGGCACGTAGGCTATCGTTTGATTTTTGCAGCGCTTGTGTTTGCACCGAAGCACTATCTAAAGCCTGCTGTGCCGAATCGGCCTTAGCAGCTAAGGCCAGGCTCTCTTTTTGCATTTTAGCCAGTGAGTCTTTTTCTATCTCAATTTTCGACTCGTATTTTTTCTTCACCCGGTAATTGCTTGGTAAATGGAAACCCGCCGTGATTTCATGGGTAGAGCCCACCTGCCCGTTAATGGCCGGTTGCGTTGTATAATCATACGCATAAGCAATGGTAAACATGTTAAACACATTTACCCCGGCCATACCTATTACGCCAAACGAGTTGCGATAGCCGCCACCCAGGAAAACAATATTTTTATAATCGAGCATGGCGGTGGCGTCAAACTGAAAACCGGTGGCAGGCCCTTTGCGCATAAATAGCTGCGGTGTTATATTAAACTTGCCGTCGAGCAAGCTGATTTTGTATTGGGCAAAGGCAGTATAATGCCTTACGTAAACATAATTGGCGGCCATACCGGGTACGGCGTAATTAGCCAAAGGCTGCAAAATATTAGGAATTGAAACGCCAACCAAAAGTCCCTTCCATTTATATCCCAAACCAATGTTCATATCAAACACCATTTTCATTGGTTTTTGCAATAGCAGACCGGGGTCGTTTAAATCGGTAGTAGTTGCACTACTAAAATCAATACGGTTGGTAAAAATACCGGCCTGCAGCCCTATCGAAATTTGGTGGTCTTTAGCAAACCTGAACTTTTGTGCGTACGACAATGCAGCATTGACTGTATTGAAAATCCCGATTTTATCATTTACTACGTAACCACCAATTCCAATCTGGTCTTTCCATAATGAAGCTTCGGCAGTGGCGCCACCTGTATTGGGATGGCCGGGCATATTACCCCATTGTGTACGATAAAAACCAAACGCCCTATACTCATTATCAATACCGGTAAAGCCGGGGTTAATTAAATATTTATTGAAAAAATAAGAACTGTAAACCGGTATTTGCTGGCTGTAAACCTGCATGCTTAACAAAGCAAACAAAAGCAATAAGCACGGCCCCGCTATGCCCGGAAGTAATTTACCGGTGCGAATAGTAAAGCGTTTGAGATTAAGTAAATCGTTTTTCATGCTCAATAGTTTTAGCGCGGTGCATCCACTATGTTAATGTCTCCTTTATAAACTGCGTTATTTTGACTTGGTACTTTAAGTATATAGAAATACGTGCCATCAGGCAGTTTCTTTCCATTCCGCTGATCAATACCTGCCCACTCGTTGTTATAGTCGGTTGATGTATAAACTACTTCCCCCCAGCGGTCAAAAATTGTAACCACAGCGTCCGGATATTTAATCAGATCAATCTTCCACGTATCGTTAACACCATCACCATTTGGCGTAATTGTGTTTGGCAACTCGGGCAAATCAAGCACATCAATATAACCGGTGTATTGTACAAAGCAGGCCTTATCAAACGAGTCCATAAATATTGTTATGGTATAAGTTTCGCTTACCTGTGGTTGTATTTGCACCCATGTATTGGTGTTAACTATATAAGGCACCGGTGGTGAGAAAACAACCGTCCATGGATTAGCATTCATTTTTGTAAAGTTTGCATAACTGCGATTAGTTAGAATTATCGAATCGCGTGGAAGCAACGAATCATTCAACCAAACCCTTCCATCAATCGAATCAGGCTGGCCGATAGAAATATCCAAAGTGTCTTTACAATTATTAGCATCGGCAACTATAACCTGGTAGTTATTTGCCGAAAGGTTATAGAACACATTATAAACCTGTGGCGCGCCTCCGTTTAAGCTAAATGTGTAAGTGCTACGGTCGGCCGGTAACGGATAAATTTTGATAACGCCACTGTTGGCATCGTAACATTGAACGCTATCAACCACAATGGAGTCACGAGAGGGTACAAACGGCGGAATATTTACATCCAAACTATCCAAACATCCATTACTGTCAATAACAGAAACCACATAACTACCGGCACCCAGGCTATTGAAAATATTGCCCGATTGCGAAATCGAATTGCTGGTAGTAAGGTTAACGAGGTTATAAATGTACGACGGCGTTCCACCTATTGCCGTTACGTTTAAAACAGCATCAGTTCGGCCAAAGCAGGTAATACCCCCTTGTAAAAGATTGCTATCGATTAGCAACGAGGTGGGCTGGCTAAGGCTTGCTGCAAAAGTAGTTGAGCAGCCAAATGAATCGGTAACTATATAATTAGTGCTACCCGCTGCAAGGCTATCAAACTGAATTACTGATGTATCAAAGGTTACTCCATTTACCGAGAATGGGAGTACCCCATTGGACATAGTTATAACCGTTTGACCGTCGTGTGAGCCATTGCATTTCGGATTTACGGTAGCAATGGTACCGTTTAGCATGCTACCTGCAGAAATAGTAAACAAAACCTGTTCCTGGCACCCAAGGCTATCGCTAACAAAAACATCATAGCTGCCAAGCGCACCGGTAATGGTAACCGTATCATAGTAATTATACAAGGCACCAAAGTAAACATCGTAAGATGGGACCCCACCGGTAGTAGTTAACAACACCGAACCTGTTGTTGCCGAACACACAGTTGAATGCGGCGTTACGGTTGTTATCATAGTATCCGGTTGCCATAAACTAAACGAATCCACATATAGGCAACCACTTTGGTCGCTTACGGCAAAAACATTATTACCGGGATAAAAAGTATACTGGTTAAACTGGTTAATACCATTGTACGGTGGGTAACCACCCGTAACATTTAAACTGCCATTAACAGACCCGCCATGGCATTTAATACCACTGCCGCTATCAATAGAGACCGTAAAGCTTATGAAGTTTTGAACGATGTTAAAATAAATGGTGGTATCGCAAGCGCCGTTTGATACTACAACGTTATACTGCCCGGGAGAAAGATTACCAATTGAATCGGCGGAAGAAACAAAGTTATTAAACTGATCGAACCACTGAATGCCATAGAAGCCGATGTTTTGTGGCGTTGTAAAATCTATTTTGGCACTACCATTGTTGCCGGTGCAGGCATTAAAGGTATCTACAAAAGCCGTAAAGCCGTTGGCCGAATTGATCGTAAATGAACCGGTGTCCTGGCATTGGTTATTATCGGTTACAGTAAAAGTGTAATGGCCTGCTGCCAGGTTATATACATCCGTTCCAAAGCCATGTTGGCCCGTATTAAGCGAATACGAAAACGGATAAGTACCCCCGGTAACGTTAATATAGATGGAACCGTTATTACTCTCATTACTGCAAACAGTTGGACTGGCACTACCGCTATCAGCTATTAAAGTATCGGGTTGCGAAACTGAGAAACTGACTATTACCGGACAACCACTTGCATCGGTAACTGTATCCTGATAAGTGCCATAAGGATAACTGAACTGGCCGGTGCCGTTGTAGGGTGGCACACCACCGGTTGCCGCTACTGAAACCTGTGCCTGGCCACCATAGCAAGGTACTTGTTGAACTATTGAGCTTGTAGCCGACATTGGCAAGGGTGCAAAAACGGCTGCTTGCACGGTGCTACTGCAACCGCCTAAATTGGTAACGGTATATGTATAGAAGCCCTGGCCAAGGCTATCGAAGGTGTAGGTTGAGGCAAATTGATTGCCATTAACTGTAAATGGCCCTGTAGTGGTGCCGGATACTATTGAAATAGTTATGGACCCATCATGGCTGGCGTAGCAAACGGGATTTGCTGAAGTTGCTTGCGCAACAATGCCGGAGTCCGGTTGCACGTTTATACTAACTGAAGTATTGCAGTTATTGGCGTCGTAAATATTAAGGGTGTAAAAACCAATTGAAACGTTTACAATAGAAACGGAGTCGTTATAATTATAGCCATTGCCCTGGAATGAAGTTGAGTACGGCTGAACCCCACCGTTTGTGGTAAGCTCGATTGTAGCACTGCTATTAGCTGCACAACCAGGAGGTGTAACAGAATAGCCTGCGTTTAATGGCAACGGTTGCCATAAAGTAACGTCCTGGCTTGCAGGGCAGCCTTGTGCATCCTGCACGGTTACGGTATTGGTACCGGCATAAAACTGGTAACCACCGGTACCGCTAAAGTCGCCGTTACCACCACTAGCATAAACGTTAACAAAAGCAGCACCGCCATTGCAAAATATTCCATTACCGGTATCAACAGTAATAGTTATAGGTGTAGCAGGTTGGGTAATTAGGAAGGTTGAATCGTAAGTACAACCGGTGGCCGTTGTAATGGTAACCGAATAAGTACCGGGAGTTAAATTCTGAATATTATTATCTGTGATATTGCCGTTACTCCAGCTGTAAGTTATCGGCTGTGTGCCACTGGTAACTATTGCCTGGGCTGAGCCACTGGCATCGCCGTAACACAAAACATTTGCGGTGGTAACGTGGGCTCTAATTGTATTTAGCGTTCCAATGGTGGCCTGGTAACCGTTAATGCAGCCAAGAGAGTCATAAACCTCGAGAAAGTAGCTGCCGGGAGGTAATTGAATTGTATCGGCATAGTGATATGTTTGTGACTGGTTAGTATAATACACCGTATAAGGCGGAATGCCACCGGTAGTTGTAATTTGAATTGACCCATTGCCATGCGCGCAGCCCGAACTGGTAGTTGTTATTGTACTATACACAGGCGTAGGTGCCGTAAGTGTTATGGTATCAACTATACCGCAACCGGTTTGGTCGGTAACAATGTAAAGCTGCTGGCCGGGGTATTGTTGAAACGAACCTGTGCCGTTGAATGGCCCGAATGAACCGGTTGCAGATACATTTACCGTACCATAATCGAAATAGCATTGTATGCCGGCCCCGGTATCAACGGCAACCGCAAGATCGGTACCAGCCGTAAAAATAAGGAAGCTAATAACCGTATCGCATCCCTGGTCATCGCTGATTGTGACACTATAGTCGCCCGGTGCCAGATTGTTTATTACGGCATTTGATTGATTAATTACGTTTCCGTAGTAAGACCATATATAGGATATACTGTTACTATAAACATCTGTTACCGTAGCGTACGCAGCACCCGAATTGGCCCCCGTACATGAATTGATAGGTGTAACCACAGGTTGCAAGCCATTGGTATCGGCTATATAAATACTACCCGTATCAACACATTGATGCCCGTCCGTTACTACATACGAATAATAACCGGGCGCAAGGCCGTAAGCATAAGCTCCCGTTTCCTGGTTACTCCAATGAACGCCGTAATTAGGAGTCCCCCCCTGAATGTATAACTGCGCGTACCCGCTATTACCCGAACATGAGGAAGGGTTAATGTTATAGGCAACCGTTGTTAACGTATCGGGTTGGCTGATGCTGAACGTTGAAGTAATACTGCAACCTGAATTATCGGTTATGGTAACCGAATAAGCACCGGTAGCAAGATTGGCAACAACCTGAGAATCGGGGCCGGGGCCCGATGGATAATTCCAGTTGTAGTTGATGGGTTGATTGCCCTGGTATATAGTTACGCTGGCCGAACCCGAGGAAGTGCCATAGCACAGAACATTGGTTTTAGAAACCGCAGCATTTAAAGTATGTACCGAGTCGATATGAACCGAACCACTACCCTGGCAGTTGTTGGCATCGGTTATTGTAAAATCATAAGTGCCGGCTGCAAGGTCGTTGCGCAAAAAGCCGGCTCCTTCATCACTCCATAAAATATTTAATTGCCCCGTACCACCGGTGGCGTTTACCTGGGCACTACCGTTAGCGGCGCTACAACCCGCCCTGGTAACGTTAACAACCTGGAATATGATAGAGTCTGGCTTAACTAATGTAACAGTTGAGGAATCGGGGCAATTGAGGCTATCAGTAATTACATACACATAATTGCCACCCTGCAGACCAGTGGGATTAAACCCGGTTGCTGCGCCATTATGCCATTGTATTTGGTAAGGTGTATAGCCTCCACTTACGGTTAAGGCAATAGAACCATCGCTGCTATAGTAACAAAGCGGATTGTGGATTGTATCCAGCACGGAAAGGGGAAGCTTCTTGTTATTTACAAAAGTTAAGGTATCGGTACAACCATTGCCGGCATTCACTATAATCCAACCCGGTCCCTGAGGTAGTGCATAGGCGTTGGAAGAGATTTCGCCGCTAGACCAACGATAATGATACGGCGGAAGACCGCCGGTTGGATATGCAATACCCGCACCAAGCAAACCAGGGCCACATGGTAGCGCATTGATAGCTACGGAATCGTGAAGGAATCGAATGGTATCGGTTAGTGTGAGCGGACAACCTGGAAAATTGCTATCGGTAACTATAACCGTATACACACCGGGCTGGGTTACATATAAAGTAGAATCGGTACTCCCATTGTTTGTCCAGTAATAACTATAGGCCTGCCAGGGGCCATAAATCAGCCCAATACTTATTAAGCCTCTACCGGTGCAAAGCGAAGGGTCGTTAAATAGCAAAGCGCCTACGCCATCCGCACTGGAATCAGCAATCAACGTTCCGCAACGGCCTTCATCAGTTTGATTTTGTATAATAACAGACTTTATGTGTACCTCGGACAAAGGCCAAATACTATCCAAAGTCCACGTTTGATCTGAACTGGCTGTAAAATGAATTATTTTGGTAAAATATTGAGTAGCTCCGCCCCACGATACGTCGGTAATCACTATCGTTTCGGAATAACCACCTAAGGACAGAAAAACGGCAGGATCGACGAAAGCAGTAAATATACCTTGAGTATAACCGTGGCAATTGAAATTAAGCTGTAAGCCAATACGCGGAACCGGATACCAGAAAATATGGCCAGTGTCAGAATTGCACTGTTCCATATTTAAATATATGCTGTAATTGCCACCAGTAATACTGTCAAGATGTAACGGTACTACAACCTGCTGTCCATAATTCGAAAAAGGAAAATTTATGGTATCGCCGTTAGGCCGGGTAAGAACGTAAAACCACTTGTTGGAACCATCAAAACTTGGGCAAGCGCCACCAAATGTTGAATTTACAATCATGGCACAATGGCTGGTATCAATACTTAATACAGACGTAATACCAACATTTACAGCATTCCATGGCAACGAAAAGCTGACCGTACATCCGGCAGTATCACTTATATTAAAGTATGCTGTAGCAGGGCACGAATCCAATGAAACACCTCTATAATCAATTGTGTATGGTGCGCCTCCGCCCTGTGGCAGGATAATGGTGTTCCAATCGGGTTGAATACCGCAGAAGGTGGTTACCATAGGCACCGATGGAACGCGCAGCACATCAAATTTGCCATACAACTCGCGGCTATAACCCAATGAATCTGTAATCTTGTTCCAATAGAGAGTGCACAGAGATGTATCTATCAAAGTAGTATCACCGTTACTCCACAATACCTTTATTGGGGGGCAGCCGCCTACATTATCAATATCAACCTTGGCTACGCCGTTACATTGATTGGGACAGGCATTTTTTATTGGAATTAAACTTTGAAACTGCAGTTGCCCGGCGCAATTGCCGTTACCACCGCCGCCTCCACCGCCATGAGCATGGCCTCCCCAACCCAAAGTATTAAAGCGGTTAGAAACACCGTTTGATGTAACCTCGGGGCAAGGTAAAAGCACTGTGTCGTTGGTAAGGAAAGTTCCGCCTATGGTATCGTTTCCGTAATTGTAGAAGGAAGTACCAACCATGTCAACTATAGGCATTTCAATAATGGCAACATCTAACCCAAAATCATCGGTCGAGCTACCAAAGTAGGTAGACCAAAAAGAATTTTGCTTTTTATTAAGCCCCAACATGATACCATCAAAACCCGCACCGTTGATATTGTTTTGAAGATAGAATATTAGCGGATCGCCGGTTACCGGCAACTGGCCGTTAGAGAACCCGGTAAAAATGGTATTGCAATTAGCATCGGTAACAAATTTGGTAAGCGCATCGTACCCGGCGGAACCGTAATAGGTACCATATACCTGCTGATAGGTGTTTGGATCGAAGGCCGCAATAAAACCATCGCTTCCGCCCCCAACATAATTTGATTGGTAATAGTTGCCATTGCCCTGATCCATTACAGGTATACTATCTCCATTGGTTTTGCCGCATATCATCAACCTGCAGGCATTACGTACTATACAACTGGATATATCATTGCCCTTGCCGCCATAATACGTGCTCCAATCAAGCACTCCCGTATCGGCAAAATGAACAACAAACGACTCCGTCTTTTGAAAAGTAGTTTGATAATAAGCGGGGCCGTTAGATACTAAAGGAATTGAGGCACCGGTAATAGAATCAGAATAACCGGTTGCATAAATGCCACTGCCATCTACCCAAATCGAGCTAAAAAAATCATCACCCGAACCACCGAAGCAAGTAGACCAAATACGGTTGGCGGCGGTGTCAAACTCCAACAAAAACGCATCGCTTCTTGTAATAGTAGAATCGTGATAAAAATATGCGTTGGTATTTATGGAATCGGTAAAGGTTGGGAAGTTACGCGAATAAGTATATCCGCCCACGTAAATAAGGCCGTTATAGTATTTTACATCCAGCGCCTCATCAACCTTACTCCCTCCATAACCGGTTGACCAATACAATAAACCTACTGAGTTAAGCTTTACAATAAACGCATCGCGGCTGGTTAAAGATACCGGGCGATTATAGGTTCCCAGCGTGGCTTGCGGAAAATCCCACGACTCAGAATAACCCACAACAAAAATACCGGTAGGCGTAGCTGCTATCGCATTAGCCTGGTCGTTGCCTGAACCACCAAAGAAAGTTGCCCAAACCAGATTTTGATTAGGGTCGGTTTTCATAATTACCGCATCCTGTGAACCGCCATCGGGATTGTCCATAACATACGAACCATACACTTCGGGGAAAGTAGGCAGGTGATAATCGCTTGAATAACCAACGGAGTAGGTATTTAAAGAATCATCGGTGGTTATTGCCGAAAAAGAAGTGAGGGTAGGGATATCAAAGGGAAGGCTCCAATCTAGTTGTAAAGGCGGATCAATAGTAAATCCACCTTTCTTTAATTCATCGCTTAGTTGATAGGAAATATCGTTACCCTTAACGTTAATCTGCCCTGCCAAATCTTTTTGCCGGGTTTTATAAACTACGGGGCCCTCTCTTAACCTGAAATTTTTGTTTACATACTTTAATATATCACCACCACTTTTATCAATATCGGCACCGTTAACAGTATAATGAATTACCGATGCATCGGCGCCCGCGTTAACCATAAAATCGTGATTAACAGCACCTTTGTTATCAATTGTCCAAAGCCAATCAATACCGGGGTAGATATTTTTAATGACAATCGTTTTACCACTTTTTACGCCCGTTAAAACATTGGTGCCCGGGCCATAAATATTGATGGGGGCATTTTGTGCGCCTACAAAAATTACCTGCTCTTTACTAATGGTGGCTTTGTCAAATTTAAAATCAATCTTATTATATGTAGTGGCAGATTTACCCGTATTGCGTACAATGGCCGAAAACCCCGTTGAAGTAATATATAGCTGAAGCGGCCCCCCTTTATAAAAGAGAACATTATCTGCCAACGTTCCTTTTTCGGTTTTTACCTGGCCGCGGTTTTCAATAAATATATCATCAAGTTTGCTTTGGCTTACCGCCAACGAATGAAAATACCCGGCAAGGAATATAGCAATACATAGTATACGCGGGTACAATTGCTTCACAAGCGAAAGTTAAAAATGTTTTAATAAAATAAAAAAGACCAGGGAACAATTTTTACCAATAAAACACCAAAAGGCCAAACCGGTTGCTGAATACTATAAACCAGGGGGAAATGTGACATATGGTTTACATGCGCTTAAAAATATATTTTGGTTATGTACCGAATATGGTTATTCGATGAATAAGCCGTTAATTTAGATGAGTTAGCACTATTTATGGTTGTAATCTACCGGTTAAAAAAGTCACATGCAAATCTATCAGGCTCATTAACATTTAACCTGGTTAAAAACAAACTGATTAACAATGTATATTTGAACTTAATGTAAATTTTAGTTTCATCCATAATATTTAATACTATGAAGATAGCTGTGATAGGTACCGGTAATATAGGCAGTACACTTGCCAAAAAGTGGAGCGCAAAGGGGCACGAGATATTTTTAGGGGTACGTGATATCAATAATTTTAAAGGAAAAGGACTACTAAGTATCCCCAATATTAGTGTCCAGTCTTTAAGAAATGCTGTAGAACAAGCGGAGGTAATTTTGATAGCGGTAGTGCCACCGGCCACAGCCGATATTGCAAATGCGATGGGCGATGTTTCGGGCAAAATCATTATTGATACCATGAACTCGCTGCGCACAAAACCCGAAGGATACAATGATACATTTGACGCCTTAAAAGCGTTATGCAAAAATACGAGTGTTGTAAAGTGCTTTAATAGCACCGGTTTCGAAAATATTGAAAACCCGGTTTACAATTTGGTAACACCGGTACCACACCATATAGGGCTTGACATGTTTGTGGCCGGTAGCGATGCTAAAGCAAAACAGGTTGCAACGCAACTGAGCTACGATGCCGGTTTTGAAAACTGCTACGATTTTGGGGGAGATGATAAAGTTGTTTTGTTGGAACAATTTGCCTTTTGCTGGATAAACCTGGCCATTATGCAAGGACAGGGCAGAAATATAGCGTTCAAAGTTATAAAGCGATAAAACTATGTCCATTAAAAGTGTTTGTGTTTTCTGCGGTTCCAATTATGGATTAGGTACCGCTTTTAAAGAACAGGCAGCGTTGTTAGGAACTACCCTGGCGCAAAGAGGTATTGAGCTGATTTATGGTGGTGCTCATATAGGGTTAATGGGTGCGGTGGCAGATGGCGCTTTAAAAGCGGGTGGACGAGTAGTTGGTGTTTTACCACGGTTTTTAGAGGAGAAGGAATTAGCGCATAATGGGTTATCGGAATTGATATTGGTGGATACCATGCACCAGCGTAAAACAATAATGAATGAGCGATGTGATGCAGTAATTACGCTACCCGGCGGCTTTGGAACCATGGATGAGTTGTTTGAAATGCTTACCTGGGCACAACTTGGCTTGCACAAAAAACCGATTGGCGTATTGAATGTAAATGGATATTACGATTCGTTGATTTTTTTGACAGAAAACATGGTTGCCAAGGGATTTATTCAACCCATACACCATGAAAGCCTTATTATAAGCGCGGATATTGACACGCTTTTGGGGCAAATGAATGATTATAAAGCACCTGAAATGTCAGCTATTATTACTGCAGATGAGACTTAATCCCTTTCTTCCGTCTCTAAACGCGCAATTGCGTGAGGCTAATCACACTAATTGTAAAATATATCAATTGACAATTTCTACACACTTTTGCTGCAATAAAACCATCTTATGCAAAGGCATTAACGGTAACTTGAAAATTGAGCTACTGCTATTATTATTGCGCCCTTAATTATATTGAGTAATTACTAACCGACTTATTTTAAAGTATGAAAAAGACAAATATCCTGATTTTCGGTGTGCTTATAGTGACATCTTTTTTTATGAGCAGCTACCGGAGTGGAGCCGCCAATAATGGATGGGATTGTACCGGTGCAGAATCGGGATTAAGCAATCCAACAGGATGCAGTAATGGCGGTTGCCATGGCAACTCGGCAATAACTGGAATTACTGTGACCCTGGAGTTAGACTCAGCAGGAATTGTGCCTATTATTAAATATAAGCCCGATAGCACTTACACGGTTAAGATTACAGGTACCAATACCACAACATTTAATTTGCCAAAGTTCGGTTTCCAGGTGGCATGTATTTTAGGTTCAACAGGGCAGGTTACCCCAACAAACGCAGGCACCTTTCAACAAACGGGCTTACCATCCGGAGTTCATTTTTCGGCTCCGCAGGCAAACAACTATGTAACCAATATTATTGAGCACACCCTTGCTTTAGCCCCGCTAAGTGGTACAGGCGGAAATGGAACCATCTACCAGAAATCGTTTAAATGGACTGCACCTGCAGCGGGTACCGGCACAGTTTCTTTTTGGGGAGTACTTAACGCTGTTAATGGTGATGGCAGTGCCAGCAGCGCTGATAAATGGAACACACAGAATTTGATTGTAGAGGAGGATACCGCTAAGCCCATTGTAAACGGAATTACCGAAGTAAATTCGAAGTTGGAATTAAATCTGTACCCCAATCCGGCTACTGACCTGGTGCATTTGGAAGTTCAAAATGGGACAGCCGGTGTTTACAATTTGAATGTATTTACTACGGAAGGCAGAACGGTACTAAGCCAAACAGCCGAAGTAACAGCAGGCACATCGAACATTGCGCTTGATATATCAAGACTTGAAGCAGGAATTTATTTTATAAACCTGGCTAAAGGGAGCGAAAGCAATGTAATTAAGGTGGTGAAAAAATAATGGCTAATGCTAAGCCGAGGTAAAGAATTGCCCTTAAGCAGATATTTAACCAGGCCTTAAATTGTAAAACAGCTCTACCTCTTCTTTTTACCTATTGGCCGGCCCCGTTTGTCGAGCCCGTCATTATCCTTTCGAAAAACGAGTTGGTATAACAACAGGAGGCCTGCAAATATGAATAAAATTATAACTATATCCATGGGTTATAGAAAATGGGTGCTCTAAAATAAAGGAATTTCTTATCCGGCATAGAATCATTTTTGCCAACGGTGGTTAAATCAAAGCCTAGCACCACTTTACATAAATTCAAAGCGCTAATAACGTTGTGAAACTTACCTGAGTTTTATTTTTGACTCATCTTTCTTTGTTCAGTTTAATAGTCAACCGGCTTTTGATAGTTAGCGACACACCTTAAACCCAGCTGCCCCTTGTTAATTTTGTCCTCCGAAACAATTAGGATTAATTGACAAGTTTCGAAACCCGATTTACCAAAACCCCAATGAAACGTAGAATCCCTGCCATTATTTTAATTGCGTTTTTTGGCTTCCTATCAAGCAGTGCACTGGTGCCCGAAAGTATTGAGAAGGTAGATATAATGTTGGGACATTTTTTACTTCAATCGTGGCCACAAGCACATCGCATTATTAATATTGAAGTAGATGCCGCTCTTCCACCCGATACCCTGGTTTTTCATGCCATCGGCACTAAGGATGGACTAAGGCAATCGACGATAGAGATAAAAGATATGTCGGGGAATAACACTATTCAGCAACTTAACTGCTGCACCAATAGCACTGCCGATAATGATGCCAGTTTTATTTATGTACTGAACCAAAGTAACCTGGGCAAAATAAAAGAACAGGGCTTTAGGGTAGTGCTTAACAAACATCATGATAACGGGAATGAAATTCGCAGCATGGTAGTAATTATGCTTGACAAAAAGGAACCTGCCGTTACAGATGCAGAGCCTTCTCTCCTACCCCGGTAAATACGCTCGCCTTTTGGTATAAAGTTTGTGTAAATTACGTGTTCAACGCACGTATTCAACTACAGGCTTATGCAAAAACTGAGTTTATATTTCATATTGGCCACGTGTTTTGTTTCTGTTAGTTGCTTTCTGCCGAAGCCGGATGAGTTGGATAGGGTTTTTGTGTACCGCAATAGCAAGCTGGTGGGCGCATGGCGGGCTGATGAGGGGCAGATAGTTCACGTTGATAATGTTGCTAATGGAGACACATTGATATTTAAAGCGCGAACAGACCTTGGTGGCCTGGGAAACTCAAGCATTGATATAAAAGATGACACCGGAGTGCCGGTTGATAATATTCAAAGCCCCGGGAGTAGTTCAGAGGCCGCGGATTTTATTTATGTGGTTAACCTTAAAAAAATTGATATCGGCAAGGTAATGTCGTTACAGGTTTTTTTGAATGTAGACCCGGCGCGAAATTTACCACCGCCTACCGTTGCTTCAATTTCATTCATAAAAAAATGAGGATGAAAAGGCTTTTACATTTATTACCGGTGTTATGTTGCTTACCCATGTTAAGCCATGCCCAGTTTGCCTGTGCAGGTTTAGACCGGGTTGATATTTATGTAAATGGCAAACTGATAGCCACGGCCACACCAGCCGATGCGCCAACAGTTAAACTTGACGCATCTTCAAAAAGCGATACTTTGCTTTTTCATGCATATACAAGTTGGGAGGGATTACGTAATAGTACGCTTGACATAAAAGACGACGTGGGTGAGTTGATAGGCCACGCAAATAGCAATAACAACAATGGTTATGAGGCCGTGTTAAGCTACGTTTTAATACGAGAGGAGTTAGATGAAGCCGAGGCCAAAAACCTCGATGTTTTCCTTAACCTGCTATGCGAACGTGATGTGGAACCGGAACAGATTTGCACAGTAAGTTTGAATACAGTTCACCACTAAGGTGCTATGTGGTAAATTTCCTTCCGCCCTATCCTCTTTTATTTATATTCGCCACTCAAATTAAAGCTTAACAATGGCAGATAATACAGTTATATTTTCGATGCAGGGGGTGGGTAAAACCATTCCACCAAGCAAGGTTATATTGAAGGATATTTACCTCAGTTTTTTTTACGGGGCTAAAATAGGCATTATAGGTGCCAACGGTTCGGGTAAGTCAACCTTGCTAAAAATTATTGCCGGGTTAGATGAAAACTATTTGGGCAAGATTGAAAAGAGCAAAGATTACAGTGTTGGTATGCTGGAGCAGGAACCCAATCTTGACGAAAGCAAAACAGTCATCGAAATTGTGCGCGAAGGCAAGAAAGAAATTTTCGACCTGCTGGATGAGTTTAACCGCATAAGCGAAAAGTTTAACGACCCCGATTTAGATGGCGATCAGATGGAAAAAATGCTGGAGCGCCAGGGCGTTTTGCAGGATAAAATTGATGCCGCCAACGCCTGGGAAATTGACCAGGTTTTAAACCGCGCTATGGATGCACTGCAATGCCCCGAGCCTGATGCACAAATTAAGGTGCTATCGGGTGGTGAAAAGCGTCGCGTGGCACTTTGCCGCCTGCTGTTGCAGGAACCAGATGTGCTGTTGTTAGATGAGCCTACCAACCACTTAGATGCTGAATCGGTGCTTTGGTTAGAGCACCATTTAGCGCAATACAAAGGCACCATTATATGTATTACGCACGATAGATACTTTTTGGATAACGTTGCCGGTTGGATTTTGGAACTTGACCGCGGCGAAGGCATACCATGGAAGGGTAATTATTCATCATGGTTAGAGCAAAAGCAACTAAAGCTGGCGCAGGAGGAAAAGAGCGAAAGCAAGCGCCAGAAGTTGCTTGAGCGTGAATTAGCGTGGGTGCGCATGGGCGCCAAAGCCCGCCAGGCTAAAAGCAAAGCCCGTATTCAGAATTACGAAAAGATGCTGAACGAGGACACCAAATCCAAGGAAGATAAACTGGAAATATACATACCGCCGGGCCCGCGTTTGGGTGCTAAGGTTATTGAGGCGCACGGAGTATCGAAGGCGTTTGGAGATAAGCTGCTGTATGAGAACCTGAACTTTAGTTTGCCACAGGGTGGTATAGTGGGTATTATTGGGCCTAACGGCGCGGGTAAAACAACTTTGTTCCGTATGATTATGGGTGAGGAAAAACCTACCAGCGGAACTTTTGAAGTGGGCGAAACCGTTAAGATTGCCTACGTTGACCAAACGCACAGCAACATCGACCCTGAAAAAACTGTGTGGGAAGTAATTAGCAAGGGCGGTGAGTGGATTGAACTTGGTAAGCTTAAAATGAACAGCCGTGGTTATGTGGGCCGCTTTAACTTTAACGGTGCCGACCAGCAGAAAAAAATAAAGATACTATCGGGTGGTGAGCGGAACCGTTTACACCTTGCGCTTACCCTGCGCGATGAAGCCAATGTGCTGTTGCTTGATGAGCCTACCAACGATTTGGACGTAAACACCATGCGCGCGCTTGAAGAAGCACTTGAAGATTACGCAGGTTGCGCGGTTATCATTAGCCACGATCGGTGGTTTTTAGATAGGGTTTGTACGCACATACTTGCGTTTGAGGGCGAAGGAAAAATATACTCATTTGAAGGCAGCTTTAGCGAGTATGAAGAAAACAAGAAACAACGCCTGGGCATTAGTGATGATATGCCGCGTAAGTTTAAGTATAAGAAGTTGCAGGTGAAATAGTGATTTAATACAGTTTCACGCAAAGAGCGCAAAGGAGTACAAAAACAAAGTTTAGCAATGCAATTATCTAATAACAAGATTTTAATAACCGGTGGTGCCACCGGTATTGGTTTGGGTTTAACTGAAAGGTTTTTACAGGATGGTAACACCGTAATTATTTGCGGAAGGCGCGAAGCTGCATTGAAAGAGGTAGCAGATAAGCATGCCAACATAATTACCAGGGTTTGTGATTTAAGTGCTGAAGCCGGGCGTATTGAGCTTTATGAGTGGATTGCTGCCAATCACCCCGATTTAAATGTGCTGATTAACAATGCCGGTATACAGCAGTGGATGGACGTTAGCGATGCAAATTTTTATGAGCGCGCCAAAGAAGAGATTGCAACCAATGTTGAAGCTCCCATACATTTAACATCGCTGTTCATCAATTTAAAAGCGCTGAAGACGGTTATTAACGTAACCTCGGGTTTATCATTTGCGCCTTTAACCAAGGTGCCGGTTTACTCGGCTACTAAGGCGTTCTTCCATTCGTTTACTTTATCGTTGCGGCATTTGTTGAAGGCTAAGAATATTGAGGTGATTGAAATGATACCACCGGCGTTGAATACCGACCTTGGAGGTAAAGGCCTGCACAACGCCGCCCCACCGGTTAGCGTTTTTATTGAGGCTGTGTTTAACCAACTAAAAGAAGGCAAAACCGAACTTACTTTTGGCTTTAGCGAAGCCATGGCCAACGCCAGCCAGGCCGATTTGAAGAATGCCTTTGGGAGGATGAATCAGTAAGTTTAATACAATTAAATACAGTTTCACGCAAAGAACGCGAAGGAACAGCCTAAGAGCGCAAAGGAATACAAATGTTGGAGGAAATGATTCGCGGAGAATCTAACAACGCATAAAATTTACGTATTGCTAATGAATAGCATAAAGTCGCGCTTATTCTTTTTCACTTTTATCAACTTTACTTTAAGCTATTTTATTTCCGCAATTGCCATCACGCTGTTTGTAGTTATTTGTAGTCACGGCAAGCTATTGTCTGAAGGTGCCTACCCAGGTGCGTTGAGTTATGTTTTCAACATGCTTTTTACTAAGTGGTTTTTTCTTTTGTGTTTTCCTTTCTTGCTATACCTTACCGAGCGTCTAAATATCCTTTCTCAGTTTGTTTTGCAAAACAGATTTATAAGCCTGTTAACATTTACGTGGACACCGCTGATATTCATCTTGAGAGCAGTATACCTTATCATCCCCAGTACAAACTCAATAACACTTTATACTTTCATGCTCTACCTTCCGCTTTTTATCTTCCTGCTTTTACAAATTATTTCTGGCATTTGGTTTAGAAAGAAGTTAATTGAAGGTGCGTAGGTTGAATAGTTGCATTACATTTTACCGCAAAGCACACAAAGTATAATATAGCACAAAGGCCACAAAGAATACATTCTTTGTGGCCTTTGTGCTTTTGCAATCTGCCAGCCTAATACATTTTAGGTCGAAGTTACGCCTCGTTAAACTTTGAGTATTGGAGGTGTTGCCCCTCTATTTCACCAGTTGTTTCAGCGCAGCAATATCATTCAACATCTGTTGCTGCTGAGTGGCATATTGTTGTAGCTGGCTTTTAAGCGTAGCGTTTTCGGTTTGTACAGCGTTTAGTTGCGTGCTAAGTTCCTGAACAGATTTTACCAAAGGCACTACAAATTCTGAATAGCCTAATGAGTACAGGCCATGGTCGTTAACCGGTTTGGTAACACCGCTAAAATCGTAGTTGGTTTGATTGGCGGCCTGCTCAACTTCCTGCGCAATAAAGCCGGTCATGCGTTGTTTTTCAAGGTCGTATTTTTCGGGCCAGCTTAAGTCGTTTTTATTTTCAGGATTTACAATAGCGTTTTCGGCGTGCAAATCAAAATTGTAGGTAACGGGGCGAAGACGATTTATAAAATCAAGGCCGGGCACATCTTCGCGCACGTTGGTTTTAATGCGGGCATCGCTGTATTGGTGCCAGGTGGTTTGTCCACCAATCCATGCCATGCTGGTGTTACCAATAAAGGCCTGGTTACTGGCACCGTTCAAAATATCGTTGTTGCCAATGCTTATAGTATTATTCTGGGCACCGCCGCTGGCGTATACACCGGCCCCAAAGCCAATAGCCACATTCAGCGTTCCGCTGGTTGTATAATAACCCGCCTCGTAACCCAGGGAGGTATTTTCGGCACCACTGGCTTGTATCATAGCTTCATAACCCACTGCAGTATTGAACTGCGCGCCCATGGTATTGTTCATAGCTGCATAACCTATGGCCACATTGCGTGTGCCAATTGAATCTACCCCCAAAGCCTGGGTGCCCATTACCGTGTTGTAGCTGCCCGAGGTGTTTCCAAATAACGCATACAAACCAACCGCCGAATTATACGAACCGTAATTATACTGCAGTGCATCTACGCCAACCGCGGTGTTCCATATACCGGTTGTGTTATACTGCATTGCATTAACACCAATGGCCGTGTTAAACCCACCGGTGGTGGTACGTTGCAAAGCAGCTGCACCAAAGGCACTGTTATCCTGGGCAGTAGTGTTAGAGTAAAGGCTGCCGTAACCCACCCCGGTATTATAAAGCCCGGTGGTATTACCATAAAGTGCTAATTGCCCCAAAGCAGTATTATACGACCCATTGTTATTTACCAGCGTACCGGTACCTATGCCGGTATTCGACCCACCGGTAGTATTGGCCACCAACGAGTAATAACCCACTGCAGTATTATAAAAACCGGTGGTGTTATTTTGCAGGTTGTTTGCACCTATCGCAATATTAGAGCCCCCGTTACCGTGCTGGCTGAATAGTGCAGAGTCGCCAATTGCAATATTGTAGTATCCAACATCATCACTGCCTAAAGCGCCATTACCCCATCCAATATTTGTCGAGCCGGTTTCTGCAATACCTGCGCCGGTACCTAAAAAATAATTATGGTTCGCAGGGTCTAATAAACCTGAGGCGGCGTTGTTAATTTGAAAGCGCAAGGGTTGAGCATCGGTGGTGCCTATAAAATTAGCAGCAGTGGTGCCCGCATTGCCGGTAAGCTGCCATGCATTTGCACCGCTATCGGTGGTAGGTATCCACGCAGTTCCGTTCCATTTCAGTATTTGCCCTGTGTTGGGATTTGTGTTGCTTATTGCATTGCCCTGCAAGCCCACCACGGTTGGGTTAGGGTAGGTTCCGGCCAGGTCTCCGCCGGCATTGTCCAGTGGGCCGGTTGGTCCGGTAATACCAGTGGCACCGGTGAGCCCGACCCCGGTACTACCTGTTGCCCCGGTTAAGCCCGTTGCACCGGTGTGGCCGGTAGCACCCGTTGCGCCCGCCAGGCCTGTTGAACCTGCCGTGCCCGTTGCGCCCACTGTGCCCGTTGCGCCCACTGTGCCCGTTACACCTACCGAACCCGTTGGGCCTGTAATACCTGTTGGCCCCGTAGCCCCACCACCTATACCGGTACTGCCGGTACTACCTGTTGGCCCGGCGGGACCTGTTGCGCCACCGCCGCTACCTGTATTACCCTGCTGCCCGGTAGGGCCGCTTGCACCGGTGTTGCCGTTGGTGCCTTGTGCGCCGGTATTGCCCTGCTGGCCGGTTGGGCCGGTTGCACCTGTATTACCGGTGGCTCCCTGTACACCTGCACCAGTGTTGCCCTGTATGCCTACACCGGTAGGGCCGGTTAGGCCCTGCGGCCCCGTTGGGCCGGTTGAACCACCACCGCTACCCGTCGCGCCCGGCACCCCTGTAGGCCCCGTTAAGCCGGTTGCCCCCGATGGCCCCGGCGAGCTATTGCCGGCAAACAAAGCATAAGGCACACTTTGCAATTGCGAGGTGCCCATATCAGTATATGTTCCGGTGTTGTTGACATCGGTTTCAACCTGCAAAAATTTGAGGCCTCCGCCCCAGCTTATTGAACCCAGCGAAGCTTCCCTGCCAATAACCACGGCGCACAAACCAAACTGGTTGGCCGAGGTTGTATCAATCTCAGTATAAACCGGGTTACCTGTTGCAGTGCCATCGTGAATGGTAAACCTGAATTTAACCGGTGTGCCCTGCGCAATGGCATTACCAAGGCCGTTACGAACCACTGCCTGATAATTAATTCCCTGTGGGGCCTGTGCAGCCAATTGTATGGCGCAACAAACCATTACGAACAAGTGTATATTTCTTTTCATGAATGTAAAGTTATGGGTGGTAATGCAAAAATATGTAAGCAAGATAAATATTTGAAGGGAGAAACGCAATGCGGGATCAATACCGTTTAACGCAAAGGAATACAAACCCTTTAGTGACGGTTTGTCTTCAATATTAAAGTCCTGGGTCAGCTAGATATAAGACAAAACAATAAGAATCAGGGCCGCCAAGGTATTTAATATCATAATAATTATCTTTATTTGAATAGATTTTAAATAAGGAAATGAAATTGGCTAATCGCATTTTAGGGGTGGTATCGGCGATACTAATTATTGCAGGCGCGGTGGTGTACGCGCTAAACGCTCCCATGGCAAGGCTATTATTAGTATTTGGCGTTTTGGGTGCGTGCTTATCAGCTTTACGCCTGTGGCTGATACAGAGCAAAAACGACGCATTGACATTTAACCGCATTGTGGGGTATTTGGCTTTTACTTTTATCATTTGCGGGGCCTTATTTAAATTGCTGTACATACCAGGGGCCAATATGTTGCTGGTTATAGGCACCGGGCTTTTAGTGATGCAGTTTCTACCGGTTTATTTGCTGCTTGATTTGAGTGAGAAAAAAACAACTGAACCAGAAAAGCCATTACATTTTGCTATGCCCCCGATAAATGAACCTGTTGAAAAGGAAGCTATAGCTGAACCGGTGATTAAGGGGAAAGAACTCGACTCGCTGGCGGTGCCCACTATGCAGGGTTTAATAATTGTAAAAACAAACGAAATAAGCCATTGCGAAGCCGACGATAAATACACCCGCATATTTGTTGATGGTAAAAAGATGATGCTTGCTTCGCAAACCCTGGGTTATTTTGAAGACCTGCTGAAAGATTCGGGGTTTATACGTATCCATCACTCTTACCTTATCAATCTTAAACATTTAAAAAACTACATCAAGGGCGAAGGTGGGCAGGTGGTTATGAGTAATGATGTAGTGTTAGATGTTTCGAGGCGTAAAAAAACAGCTTTGTTGGACGCCATCTCAAACCCGAATTGATTTTTTAGCTATTTCTCATTATGGCTAAGCGCCGGATTGGACGGCGAAGGCTTTTCTGGTTCTTTTAGTTTTAATGGTTCGGATATTTGCAAAACTGCTGTTGCGATGCCTGCGTAGTCGGTTTGTTTAACCCGGTAATAGCGGTAATTAGTTATGGATGTAAACTGGTAAACGCGGGGCACCAAAGTATTGCCTTTTGACGGTAGGGTGCCAATAACTTCAAAATTTACGCTGTCGGTTGATGCCTCAATAACGTATTGGCGGATGTTGGCTTCGCTGGCAACTTTAAAGCTAATGTGTTGCCCGGTCTCGTCCTGAGTTAAGGGTTGGGCAAAAATGGTGTTGTTATTTTGAGCGTTTAGCTGGCATGCAATTAATAGTGCAAAAAGGGAGGTTAGGTATTTCATAGCATATATTTTATGCAAAAATGGCACTCTATCACCCCTTAAATCAAGCTTAAAGTAGCAAGTGACAGAGTTGCGGGAGTAAGTGGTATGGGCTTGGTAGTAAGTGGCTGTTCGGATTTTCCCCAAAATGTTTAGCTTTAACTTATAGAACAACCACTATGAAACAACTCCTTGCATTGTTTTTACTGCTCCCGTTCCTTACCCGCTCACAGGGCCTCGTTAACGGACAACCCTTTCCGCAGCAACAAGTAAACGAAGCGCTGCAAAAAGCCTGGGAACAACATAACAACAACCCGGTGCCTGTACCTGTGGCAACCGGCAAACAAACTAAGCCCCACCCCTCCGGTATTTGCCACTACTTACAACAACAAACCCCTGAGGCCAAAGCCCTGCTGGCAAACACCATGAAAAGCGGTGGCACTTTCTTATATGTAGGCGCCACACCTCACGATACCATGATAGTTACCGGCAACTGGTCGTACAACGGACCTATAGCAGTGGTTAACGACGGAGTCCTTATCTTCAACAATGCCAGTGCCACCATCAGTGGCTCGCTGATAGTTGTAGGTAACGGACAAGTACTGGCTACCAATTCGTATTTCACTTTCCCTCAGCAATATTTTTACCAGTGGGGACTGGAAGGCGATGGCCACGGACTGATACAGATGCGCCATTGCACCCTCGATTTTAACCAAACTGCCACGCCCTGGAGTTTTGCCGATTCCTCAACCGTCATTTTGCAAAACGTACAATTTACATCCAGTGCCTCCACCATTGGTTTAAATGCCCATTCAAGCTTTATTATAGATACCGCCAACCTGCTGGGCGAAATAGTGGCTACCGATACTTGCCTGCTTAGCCTCAAAAATGTGGATACCGTTATTGTTTGGCACCATGTGCAGCGCGGTGCGGGCTTAACGTGGACCTTCCCCAACGGGTACCAGTTACAACACTATGCCATTGGGCCAGACTCCGCCGGAGTAAACAATTTGCAGTACACTATAGAACTGGATAATATTGCGCAGGTGCACTGGGCTGTTATGCCCGAAAACCTGACCGATATAAACATCAGCAACTCCACCATCCGGTCGGTGGCGGTTATTTACCGGGGCCTTGAAACCGGCACGGCACAGGGTTTGGTTGATAAATCAACCTACGTTACCTCGCCCACATTTTTTAGCGACCGCACTTTTGCACTAACTAATTGCTCAGTGCAAACCTGGGGCGTTTACCCTACCGATACCACCTATGTTGATATTTCGAGCTGCATACTGGGCGAAATAGGCACTAGTGGCCACGGCCACACTTCATGCTCCTCGATGCTCGCCGACGGCACCGGTGGGTATTTCTGGGCCAGTGGTTTTGGTTTTCAAAGCGCATCGGGTTGTGGCTTTGACTGCCCGCTGCGCGCGGAGCAGGGAGGTATGGCCGTAACGGGTTTTGGTGCGGTGAGCGCCGCCACCGGTTATGCTATTGATAGCGGCATTTTAATTATGATACAAACGCCCACCATTTCTCCACCTATTGCATACGATGGCTCGGATATCTGGGTTGGCATGTTGCCTCCCCAAACCCTCGACTCGGGTTATATACAGGCGCTCAACGGCTCGGCGTATATTTTGCGCGGGCCAACCAGCCACTTAATGAGCTTTGCCAGTTATTATGTGGCCTATCAACTGCAGGGTAACACCACCTGGACCATCATCGACTCCATCCATCACACACCGGTTACCCAGGGTACGCTGGTAAACTGGAATACTACCGGCGTTTTACCCGGCCACTACAACATGCAGCTAATTATAAAAGATAATTATAACGATAGCGTTACCGTACCTTCCGGCCTCGACATCGTTATCGGCACCCCTGTAACTACCGGCATAAGTAATAATACCCAAAGCGAATTCAACATTTACCCCAACCCCAGCACCGGGCAACTATTTATTGAAACGGGCGGCATGGCTGTAACCGGTGTAAACATTTACAACAGCACCGGGCAACTGGTTTACCAAAGCGCACAACTACAAAACAAAACCATTGATGTTACAAATCTTGCCACCGGTGTTTATGTGCTGGAGGTAATGAGTAAAGATGGAGGAATTAGGAAAAGCTGGGTGAAGATATAGGGAAATACATTTTCACGCAAAGGGCGCGAAGGAACAGCCGAAGGGCGCAAAGAAATACAGATTTTAAGCTGAAAGATTGTTGCATTTTGGGTTTAAGGTACACTGCGTTGAACTTAGAGCAGTGAGGAAGATCTCATCGGACTTGTTTGGCATGTAACTCTAAAGAGTCAAATAAGGATAGTGTTTCACTATCCAATTCTAGATGCAGTTGGCCTAAGTTTTTGGGGGAATAATCATAATTAAAAAATGAGATTTCATCAGGGCCAATATCGTTCATAAAAAATATATTGATCGTTAGCTTGGCGGTGTCATTATCAAAAACGACGTAATTAACTTTGAAATTATATTTCTCATTCAATCGTCTTTGGTTTTGATCAATTAGCTCAATCTTATTCGAATCAATTCCGAATCGATCTAAATACACGGCGAGCTTATTTATTTTTCCGGTAAATCGAAGTGATTCTGGAGTATATATTGCTAGATTAATATCTCCATGATAATGCATCAATTTAACGCCGTAATAATTTTTATCTTTTATTCGTTCAAGCACTTTTAGAGATGTTTTCTTTATTCTCTCCTCAGTTTCATTTGAAACCAATGGATTAGTACGGCTCTTATTTGAACAACCCACAACTGCTAAGATCACGAAAATCAAAACTATAGAGCGCTTTATGAAATGCATATTATATGATATGTAAGCAATTTATTCAATTTTTTCGCGACTCCATATACGTCTATTACAATTTAATGCACTATAGCCACCACCCTAAATCCAACCTCGGCGCTGGGAAGGGTATAATACTTTGATACTTTATAAGAACAATCGGTGAAAGAGTCGTGCCAACCGCCGCCTTTGCATATTGATTTATCCGAAGTCATTTCGGCCACGTTACCGTTAAGGTTATATATACCGTATCGATTGTGTTTATATGCGCTCACATTCACAGTAAAGTAACCACCATCCTCTGCGGTATTGGCTATACTATCAATAACGTAAAAATTAAAGCCATAGCAGTTTGTAGAGGCGTCAAAACCATTCGGATAACCTGTATCCAGCCCATTTTTATCCGGGTCTGCCAACAACAACATCCATTCAGTAGGAGTCGGCAACCTAAATGTAACTTTTAGTTTACCAGGGTTTTTATTTGCTATTTGGGTTAGCCATTTACAATACTCATTAGCACCCTCCCAACTAATACAACATACCGGATATCGGTCAAATGCCGGATGCCTGAAGTAATTTTTTGAAAGACTTGCGGCATAAGCATAGTTTTTCCACTGGTCCGTATCAATTGCACAAATGGCATATTTTTCAGGACTTTCAACCTTCAGGTAATCTAAAAATACTTTATACTGCCGGTTTGAAAGTTCAAAGTCGCTGGCATACATGGTGTCGTTAATGCGTGCATAATCAAACCCCAATGCAAACTTAATAATATCATCGTGGGTGATATGTAGTTTACGATGCGTATTGCAACCTGATAAACCCACCGCAAACAATACTAAAAACACGATATAAAAATTGCGGTTCATGAGCTTTTTTCAGAATTCTTTAAGCAAGCTAAGAAACATTCACTGATTGTTTTCATCGCTTGGTTAAGGTGGTAGCAGCATGTGGAGTTATACCCACCCTGCATATATCTTGATAATAAAATGTGATTCCTGCGGTTTAGTTTTATAGTGGATTACCAGGTGTTGTTTGACATGTTGTGGTTATTAGGCGCTTGAAGTTTTATTAGGTTTTTGAAATGTTTTTAGAAATGTAACCGGTCAAAAATAGCAACAGGAGGGTAAGTTATGTGATTATATGTTTGAAAATCAATAGTTAATACAGAGTTTACACTTTTGAAAAATGGGGATTTTTGAGCAATTAAGGCTTTATAACTAATTAATAATGTGATATTTATAGATAACGATTTTTGAAAAAGTTTACAAAAGTTTACACGTTTTTTGTGGTTAGTCAGCCCCTTCCGTCCCCTAAAGGGGAAACCGGGGTGCTCGGACGAAGTGGTGTAGTTGTTTCGCCGCAGTTTTTGCCTCACTCCTCTGCCTATCGGCATCTCCTCTCTCCATCAGAAACAAAGCTTTGCATTGTAACTGATAGAGAAAGGAGAACGTTATTGCAAAATTTGACTGTTGTAAATAGGAATTTGGGTTTGCTATTACTATTTTACGAAATGTGATTGTAGATGTTGTAGAAATAGGATTATCAGGAAGTTGTGAAATTTTTGTTTTGAAAAAGTACACAAAAGTACACCAAATTTTGGGAGGGGTTGTCAGCCCCTTCCGTCTCCTTCCCGCAAAAAGCTGCGGGATGAAACAAAAGGGGAAACCAGGGCGGAATACAGCTGCGCAAACCCTCTAACTCCCGAGGCGGGAGAACCGCTACGCTTTTAGCTTTGCCCTTAGGCTTTGGTTTCGCCATTGGGGACGGAAGGGGTTTGGCTGTTTGCATTTCGGGTTAGCGGTTGGAGCGGAAAGCCCGGAGCGCCGCTTTGGGCGCGAGGACTTGGAGCGGAAGACGCGACCGAAGGGAACCCCTAAATTATTTGAGGAGCGAACAGCCAACCACCCTGCCCTTCGGGCACCCCTCAATAAAAAAAGAAGGGGAGTTGTTTAGCCCATAAAATAATTTGTGGGGGGTGTAACCTTTTAAAAACGTGTTCGTATATAATAATAAAGGGAGAATCCCCTAACCCTAAAACCGAAGCTATGAAACGTTTATCCGCCTTAATCTTACTGGTTTCAATATTTGTAGCAGGCAGTTCGTTTAGTTTAAAACATGCGCATACCGAGCAGTTTAAAAACGACGGTTACTTTATGGCCAGTATAGATGGAAAGACTTTTTCGGCCCGCGAAGACAATAAGTATACTGCGGAGTTAATGAACAAGTCGTTAGAGAGAGGCACTTTAATACAGCCAGCGGCCGGCACCAAGCTTACAAGGGTAGCAACTACCATTAACTTTTACGGTGCCGATATGAGGGATGATGATGACAACACCTTTACCGAAAGCGTAGGCCTTGAGTATACCTTTAATGAAGGTAGCACGGGCGAGGCGGTTGACCAGAAAGTGATTTTGAATTATAACAACCAGCGCTTTACCAGCATACCCGCCGAAACCAAAATACATGTAAGCAAAATACAGTGGAGCAGCGATAAGAGAACCTTTACCATGAGCGGCGATTTTGATGCCAAGATGCTTACCTGGGGTGCCCCCGGCCAGCCTAAACAAACCTTAAGGGTTAAAGGCAAAATGGAAGACGTAGTAGTATCGGTTCCTTCGTGGATAATGTTAAAGAGCCAATCGGTGCAAACCGCCGACGACGATACTGAAAAATAAGGATGGCCGTAAGGCCGTCTTCGGAAAACCAAAACCGCTATACTTAAAACGTGTGGCGGCTTTTGCATTTTAGGGGTGTAGCAACTTGCCGAAATTTAAATGCAAGCCCCTTCCGTCCCCTAAAGGGGAAACCAGAGCCGGTTTCGGTTCTCCCTTTAGGGGCCAGGGGCTTGACAACACATTCGTTTTTTGCTTATATTGCAAAGCATATGAGGCACTATACTATAGCAATAATACTATTAGCACTTAGCGGCTTAGGCTTTAAACCGGCCGAGGATGAATTGAAGGACAAAGGCACCGTTTATGCAACGATAGATGGCAAGATGTTTAAGCTGCAGGAAGGCCAGTTAATAAGGGGCATGTTGGTTAAAAAAGGCGGCACTATGGACGGAAGAACGCCCGCACGGACGGTTATAAGCACCACCGTTAACGGCCCCAGTTATGATAAAGCCGATAAAACCCCTTTTACCGAATCGATATCGATAGAAATGAGTTATGCAGATTCGAAGCTTGGCGAGCCTGAAAAAATTTCGGTAGCGCTTCAGTATAATAGTACTGATTACAGCCTGGTGAAGGATAAGAGCAAAGTGAAGATTACCGCCTTTACCTGGGATGACGACCATAAACATTTTCGTATATCGGCAGATTTTGACTGCACCATGCGCAGTTGGGGATACCCCGGCGATAATAAGAAAGACGTTAGCCTAAAAGGCCACCTCACCAACATAAGGGTTACTGTGCCTAGCTGGGTTACTACTACTTCCAAGTAGTGTGTTAATGTTAATTGCCCTGTGCAAAACGGTGTGGTTATAATTAAGCGAAACCTTAGCATATTAGCGGCGCGACACGTTAACACATTAGCACATTAATACATTAACACACTCTGAGACATGCCTAAAAAAATAATGCTGCTGGGTAGCGGCGAACTGGGAAAAGAATTTGTGATAGCCGTAAAACGTTTGGGCCATTATGTAGTTGCAGTGGACTCGTATAACGATGCACCGGCGCAGCAGGTTGCCGATGAGCGCGAGGTAATAAACATGCTTGACGGAGCTGCGCTAGATGCTATAGTTGCAAAGCATCAACCGGATATTATTGTGCCTGAAATAGAAGCGATACGCACCGAAAGGTTTTACGATTATGAAAAGCAGGGCATACAGGTAGTGCCTTCGGCAAGAGCGGCCAACTTTACTATGAACCGTAAAGAAATACGCGACCTGGCTGCCAAAGAGCTTGGTTTAAAAACAGCCAATTACCGATATGCAACTACGATAGAGGAACTGCAAAAAGCAGTTGGCGAAGTTGGAATACCCTGCGTAGTGAAGCCTTTAATGAGTTCATCGGGCAAGGGGCAAAGCACTATTAAGAGCGAGGCTGATATTGAAAAGGCATGGAACTACAGCCAAAGCGGTAAACGCGGTGATATTGCCGAAGTGATTGTGGAGGCCTTTGTAAAGTTTGATACTGAAATAACCTTGTTGACGGTTACACAAAAACATGGCCCTACCCTATTCTGTCCACCAATTGGGCACCGGCAGGAACGTGGTGACTACCAGGAAAGCTGGCAGCCTTGCATTATGAGCAAAGCCCACCATGAAGAAGCAATGCACATTGCAGATAAAGTTACCCGCGCCCTAACCGGTGCCGGCATTTGGGGTGTTGAGTTTTTTTTGGCCGAAGACGGGGTTTACTTTAGTGAGCTATCGCCAAGGCCGCATGACACCGGTATGGTTACACTGGCGGGCACACAAAACCTATCGGAGTTTGAATTGCACGCCCGCGCAGTACTAGGCTTGCCCATACCCGAAATTGAATTATTGAAAGTAGGTGCCAGCGCAGTTATACTGGCAGATAAAGAAGGTAAGAACCCAACTTATACCGGCGTTGAAGAGGCGATAACAGAAAAGCATACCGATATAAGAATATTCGGTAAGCCAACCACCAGGCCTTATAGGCGCATGGCTGTTGCTTTGGCTTACGGGGCTATAGGTAGTGATGTAAACGAGATAAAAGAGAAAGCCATTGCCAATGCAAAAAAAGTAAAGGTCATTACAGCATAAATTTTTCGTTGGTTTTAATCAGGCCTGAGATTTTATTATTAACTTCATAACAACAAATTGCTGCTTCCCTTGAAACAACTTGCGCTGGCCTTTCTGTTTACTTTCTCGTTGGCACTTAACGCGCAAAAGCATATTTACGATGTCGAACTCTTCGGAAAGAAAATAGGCAGCACTATCGTTGAGCGCATTGATAAAGGTAACGGAGAAATGGAATACAAATTAGATAGCCATTCGGAAGTGAATATTCTGTTCACGCATAAAACTTCCAGCATGAATATGGATGTGGTTTATAAAAACGGCCAGCTTATTTCATCGTACGTAAAAAATGTAAAGGATGATGTTACAGAGATAGTAAGTATTATATGGGACGGTGCGCGATACATTATTAAAAAGGGACAAGAAACATTACAATTAAAACAAGCTGTAGATTTTTCGAACTCGCTGCTTTACTTTATTGAACCGGTGGGAAGGCAGCGCATTTTTTCGGAACGGCTCGGTCAGTTTTGCGCCTTTAAAACCGTAAGCCCCGGTGTATATGAATGTAAACTTGATAATGGCGTTGATAATATTTACCGGTATAAAAACGGTTTGCTTGTTGAACTTGAAATGAGCAAGGGCGCCAGTGTTTTTATGAAATTAGTGAAGTAGCAATTTTGCCGAAGCCTTTATGTAATAAGTAGCCTGAATGTCCAAAAGAATCCTCCAATTTATAGCCGCATTGTTTATTGTTGCCATGTTATACTCCATGTGGGCATATACCGGCAGGCAGTACACCGCAGACAAAACCTACAAGGGCAAAATTGAGATGCAGGAGTTTGGTACCGACTCCGGCCGCGGTAATATTGTGAGCATACAGCCCTTTATGTATCCCGATGATTATGCCTCGGAAAAAACCTTTCATGATGCACTTGAAATGTATGTGCACCGCGCTGCACTAAACGGCTGGTTGCATAAAAATACTGTGGTCTCGTTTCCTGAATACCTTGGCACATGGCTGGTTGTAGCCGGCGAAAAGAGGTCTGTGTTTACTGCCAAAACCGTGCATCAGGCTATGAACAACATGGTGCTGTCAAACCCATTCAGGTTTATCACCAAATACTATATGGGTAGGGCAGGGGATAAAGCAGCGGAAGCGCTTTTTAGAATGAAGGCTGGGGAAATGGCTCATATCTATAACAATGTGTTCAGCGCATTAGCAAAACAATATGGCGTAACCATAGTTGCGGGCTCAATAGTTTTACCGGACCCGGCAATAAAAGACGGCGCATTGACTGTTTGCGATGGAAAACTCTATAACATAACTGTTGTTTACCAACCCGATGGCCGCGCTGATACAAACATTGTAAAGAAGGCCTTTCCGATTGCAGATGAACTGCCTTTTACGTGCAGCGCCAATTCTGCCAACATTCCTGTATTTAACACACCTGCGGGGAAAATGGCAGTCCTTATTTGTGCTGATAGCTGGTATCCTGAATGTTATAAGCAACCGGTGCATGGCCATGCCGATTTTGTAATTGTGCCTTCGTATGTTGAGGGTAATGGCGCCTTTAAAAAACCATGGCCCGGTTACAGCGGCTTTGATAACCCGGCCGATATTGACAAAAACGACATTGGTAAAATAACCATACTCGATGGCTGGGTGCGCTATGCACTACCCGGCCGCTTAAAACAAGCCGGTTTACAAAACGGTATTATTACGTACCTCCACGGCCAGTTCTGGGACCTGGGAAGCGATGCTCAGTTTGTGCTGGTTAAGCAAGGTGAAACAATTGTTAAACAACCCAAGGCCGATGCAAGCGTAGTTAATTTATGGCTTTAGCAGTTGAATACACCCTTTCTATCCATATCCTTATTACGTAAATCTAATCCACCTTCATATATAGACTTCATATCAGCCATGTGAAAAGTCCAGCCTTCGCCACACTGGACAACGAGGTTCTTTTTAACGTCTTCTTCCAACGGTATATTTTCCTGGGTCAACTCTACTAATGTAAGGCCGCGGTCTTCGCTTAGTTTAACGGTAACAGTGCAACCGGCAAATAAAAACTGAAGCTTGTCAACACCGTTCACCTCAAGTATTGTTCCTTTTTCAACGCCATCGTAACCATGCCAGTGCCACTCGTAGGTATCACCCTTCTCAATCGAACTGTCAGCAGGCCTTACTGTGCCATCAGCTTTTTTAAAATCGGCGTGGCTAAGAAACCAATGTTCAAGGCCGCTTTGGGTTGTCCATGCTTTGTACAAGGTTGCTATATCTGCTTTAATGGCAATTCTCTTGGTAAATTTTGACCAGTCGTTGTTTAGCATACAATGGATTTTTTTAGTGTTGAGAAAAAATGAGCAGGATATTAAACCCCAAGTCATACAACATTACTCATTGGCTAATTGTTTTGGTTGGAATGCGCAGTTGCCGTAACACGAAAGCCCAATACTTCGCATTTGCCTCCTCGCAATGACACACCAGCGTTAAAACAAATCACCCTGCGAGCCTTTCTTGCTCGCCTTAGGGTTTACACTTAACTCAATCGTGGTGCCCATATCAACCTCATCAGGTAAATCCTCCTCCTTAACTACCTCGTGTATCTTACCGGTGACATCAAATTGAGTTAGACGATTGCCGAGGGCTTTCCAGCCTTTTACATCAATCATGTCTTTAACGTTTACTTCCTCCTCAGCCTTTTCTTTAGCCTTGCCTTTGGTAACGTTAAACTTAACCCACACATCGGTGCGCGATGAGAATACCATGAGCTTGGAGTTGTTATGCTCTGTAACTATCGGCGTTTTATACTTCTCGCTTTTCAGTTCAACCTTAAAGCGTTTTACGAAGTAGTTTTTGCTATCACCATCGTAATAAACAGCGGTGTAAACTTTGACCGGGTCAAACTTTTCGAGGAAGACGATGTCATCCATCTCGTATTTATTGGTCACTTCAAAGTTTGTCAATTCAACATTACCATCTTTAAAAGCAACAAGAATTTGGTTACCGGTATTAAACTCACCTAAGTAGACAGTCTTGTCTTTTTCCTCTGTAACAAGCCTTCCATATTTTTCATCTAGCCACAGTTTCACCCCACCAATTGACGATTGCCCCTTAGCAACCAAGTCAATTTTCCTAACCGGGAACTTAGTCATTATATTACCAATCGAGCTTCTGCCCTTAATATCAATGGTAGCAAAGTCAAACTCAAAATCCTTAATGCGCGCCGTAGAATTAGGATGCAACTGCACCTTTACAACTTCCGACTCTGAGTTCTGGTTAGCCGTAAAATAAATAACCTTGGTACCCGGGGTGCCCTGCGCCAATTCATATTCCTTATCGCGCGTAACACCGGTTACGTTAAAGCGTTTTACATAGGTGCGTTTACTGCCACCATCGTAGTAAGCTACGTTGTATGCAGTGCGCTCATCGTTCTTTTTCCAAACTGCTACGTGTATTATATCCTTGCCCACAAACTTCTTGTCACCAATGCGGGTTACCATCATCTTCCCATTTCGGGTAAAGGCTATAATATCGTCCAGGTCACTGCACTCGCAAACAAACTCGTCTTTCTTTAAACCGGTACCTAAAAAACCTTCGACGTAGTTTACATATAGTTTGGCGTTGGTAGCGGCAACCTGTTTAACCTCAATTTCTTCAAACCCCTTTATCTCGGTTTTGCGTTCGCGCCCTTTGCCGTATTTCTTCAACAGGTTTTGGAAATAGGCAATAGTGTATTCATTCAAATGCTTAATGTCGTAAGCAACTTGCTTCAATTCTTTTTCAATGCCTTTTATTTCTTCATCGGCTTTGAATGAATCGAACTTCGAAATACGCTTAATCTTTATTTCAGTCAACCTTACAATATCATCCTGTGTAACCTCTCTTCTAAACAACTTTTTGTAAGGCTTTAATCCCTTATCAATAGCTGCCAGCACTGCCTCCCATGTTTCCGACTCTTCAATGTTGCGGTAAATACGCTTTTCAATAAATATCTTTTCAAGCGAAGAGAAATGCCATTTTTCATTCAGCTCTGCCTGGCGTATTTCCAACTCCTGTCCAAGCAACGATTTTGTTCTTTCAGTTGAAAGGCGCAGTATTTCATCAACAGTAATAAATACCGGTTTATCATTTACAATTACACAAGCATTCGGCGATATAGAACTTTGGCAATCTGTAAAAGCATAAAGCGCATCAATGGTAACATCAGGGTCAGTGCCCGGAACCAGCTCAATCAATATCTCAACATCTTTCGCAGTGTTATCCGATACCCGCTTAATCTTAATCTTGCCCTTATCCTGCGCCTTTAAAATACTGTCAATCAAACTACCGGTGGTCGTTCCAAAAGGTATCTCGCGAATAGCAATGGTCTTCTTATCTACCACCTCCATCTTCGCGCGAACTTTAACCCTACCTCCACGCTCACCCTTATTGTATTCACTCACATCAGCAAAACCGCCGGTTGGGAAATCCGGCATTATCCTAAAGCGCTTTCCCTCCAAATGATTGATAGATGCTTCACACAACTCAATAAAATTATGAGGCAATATTTTTGTCGAAAGTCCCACCGCAATACCCTCAGCCCCGTGCGCAAGCAGCAAAGGGAATTTCATCGGTAATGTAACCGGTTCCTTCTTACGCCCGTCGTACGATAACTGCCATTCAGTAGTTTGCGAATTAAAAGCAACCTCCTTGGCAAACTTCGATAAACGCACTTCAATATAACGCGGCGCAGCGGCGCTGTCACCGGTGCGCACATCGCCCCAGTTACCCTGGCAATCAAACAGCAGCTCCTTCTGGCCCATGTTCACCAGTGCGTCACCTATACTAGCATCGCCGTGGGGGTGGTATTGCATACTTTGGCCAATAACGTTGGCTACCTTATTGAAACGGCCATCGTCCATTTCATTTAAGGCATGGAGTATACGACGCTGCACCGGTTTTAAACCATCTTCAATGGCCGGCACCGCGCGTTCCAAAATTACATAAGATGCATAGTCCAAAAACCAGTTCTTGAACATACCATCAACATGCAGGCGTAAATCCTCGCCCCTCGCTTCACTATTTGTAATATCTTCTGACATCTCTTTTATCGTGTTAATGTGTTAAAGTATTAAAGTGCGAATGTGATGACGAACAAAATTTGCATTAACCTTAACACGTTAACACCTTCGCACCTTAACACATCTCTAAACCTCCATTTCCAATATCTCCGCCGCCTCACCATCTACGGTGTCTTTCTCTATCCGCAGGTTATCAATAATAAAATCCTGGCGTTGCTGGCTGTTTTTGCCCATGTAATATTCCAGCAATTGTTCAACCTTGGTTTTATCTTCAACAATCACCGGGCTCCACTTAATATTCTCACCAATAAAACCACCAAACTCCTCGGGGCTTATTTCACCCAAACCTTTAAATCGGGTAATCTCGGCTTTACCGTTTAGTTTTTTAATAGCG
>CAIOTH010000077.1 GCA_903861145.1 uncultured Bacteroidota bacterium
TACAGAAATTTGTTTTTGAGAGAATATATGAATTTGGATTTTTAGGATTTTAGGATGGACAGGATTGGGTTGGTGCTAACACGTTTTTGTACTCTATCGAACTATGGAATCAGGTTAATCAAGAAAATTATGGGTTAGACGATTTTTGGCTGCTTCGGGTTAGCGATAGAAGCGGAAAGCCCACAGCGAGGTTTTGGGAGCGAGGACTTGTAGCGGATAGCGCAGGCCCTTGCGTAGCATGGGCAACCACATATACGGGCAATTGGGCAAGGTGCGAGGCAATTGCTATAAGGCTCCTGCTTTTATAGCATCAACTACGGTTGGGTCGAGCAAGGTGGTTGTATCGCCTAAGTTATCGGTAGCGCCTTCGGCTATTTTGCGGAGGATGCGACGCATAATTTTGCCGCTTCGGGTTTTGGGCAGGTGTTTTACTATCTGTATTTTATCGGGTCGGGCAAAGGGGCCAATTTTTTCGGTAACGGTTTTCCGTATTACGTCACGTACGTGCTCATCGCCGCTGGCATGGCCGGCAAGGGTAACAAAGGCATATATGCCCTGGCCTTTTATATCGTGAGGGTAGCCTACTACTGCGCTTTCAATAATGTAATCATGTTGATTGATGGCATCTTCAACTTCGCCGGTGCCTATGCGGTGGCCGGAGACATTTAGCACGTCATCAACTCGACCGGTGATGCGATAATAGCCATCTTCATCGCGCTTGCAGCCATCGCCTGTAAAATAGTAGCCGAGGTAGGTAGAGAAGTAAGTTTGACGGAAACGCTCATGGTCGCCATAAACGCTACGCGCCATGCCCGGCCAGGGGAATTTGATGCAAAGGTTACCTTCAGTGCCGTTGCCCGCAATTTCGTTACCCTTTTCATCCATTAAAACGGTTTGTATGCCGGGCAAAGGCAGGGTGGCGAATGATGGTTTTAGAGGAGTAACACCAGCTATAGGCGAGATGAGGATGCCACCGGTTTCGGTTTGCCACCAGGTATCGACAATGGGGCAGTTTTCTTTACCCACATTTTTATCGTACCAATGCCAGGCCTCTTCATTAATTGGTTCGCCCACCGAACCTAACACACGTAAGGTGGAGAGGTCTTTGGTTTTGAAAATCTCTTCGCCCTGAGACTGTAAGGAGCGAATAGCAGTGGGGGCAGTATAGAATATGTTGACTTTGTGCTTATCCACAACATCCCAAAAACGGCCGTGGTCGGGATAGGAAGGGGTGCCTTCGAACATAACACTGGTAGCACCGTTGAGCAATGGGCCGTAGACTAAGTAGGTATGCCCTGTAACCCAACCTACATCGGCGGTGCAGAAAAACACCTCGCCCATTTGGTAGTTAAATACGTTTTTAAAGGTGTACCCCGCATAAACCATATACCCGGCAGTTGTGTGTAATACGCCTTTTGGCTTGCCTGTTGACCCTGAGGTATAAAGAATGAATAAGGGCGTTTCGGCTTCAAAACGTGCCACCTGATGAATGGGGTTTGCATTGGCCATTAAATCGCTCCACCAAATATCGCGGCCGGGTTTCATATCGATAGCGCTATTGCGATGGTTGAAGACTATGCACTTTTGAATACTTGGAGTAAGCAATAAGGCATCATCAACAATTTTTTTGAGGTCAATTTTCTTATCGCCCCGATAAACGGCATCGGCGGTTATTAGAAGAGAGCATTGGCTATCGTTAATACGGTCGGAGATTGAGGTTGATGAGAAGCCTGCGAATACCACTGAGTGAATGGCACCGATGCGGGTGCAGGCCAACATAGCCACGGCAGCTTCAGGTATCATGGGCAGGTAAATACAAACGCGGTCGCCTTGTTTAATGCCCAAGCCGAGTAGCACATTGGCGAACTTGCAAACCTCGGTATGCAATTGCCGGTAGGTAAGTGATTTTGAAGCTTCTTTAGGGTCGTTGGGTTCCCAAATGAGGGCTACTTTATTTGCGTGCTTTTCTAAATGGCGGTCGAGGCAATTTTCGCTCATGTTTGTGGTGCCGCCGCTATACCATTTAACGTTGGCATCTGTGAAGTTCCACTCAAGCACTTTATCCCATTTTTTGCCCCATGCAAAATACTCGGCTACTTCTGCCCAAAAGGCTTCGGGTTGTTCAATGCTGGTTTTATATTCTTCGTGGTATTTGGCAAAAGAGCTTATTTGGCGCATGCTATATTTAATTTAATAAAAGGCAATTTAACACTAAGGGTACAAAGGTTAATAACAAAGCTCACAAAGAATTTATTGAAGTAAAAATAGGGCTTTGGGGAAAGACGAAACAGGACTTTTGTCAGGTAATTATTATTCGAACCTAATAGCTTTAACAGGTGAAATTTTTGACACTAAAATAGAGGGCAGAATTAGTAAAAGCAGGGTAACGAGAATGGTGCCTATGTTCAATATGATGATCCAGCCCCAGTTTATTTCGACCGGTGCGTATGATAGGTAATACGAATCCTGGTCGAGTTTTATGAGGTGGTAATACTTTTCGAGGAGGCAAAGGCCCACGCCGAAAACGTTGCCAATTACGAGGCCAATGCCAATTATAAATGCGCTGTAGTACAAAAATATGCGTCGAATGGACATGTTATTAGAGCCAAGGGCCTTCATGATGCCAATCATATTAGTGCGCTCAAGTATTAGAATGAGGAGCGCGGTTATCATGTTAATAGCGGCAACGATAACCATGAGCGACAGGATAATTAACTCGTTCATAGTTTGAAGGTCGAGCCAATCAAAAATGCCGGGGTTCAGGCTTTTGATGGTTTGAACGTCGAGCTTAGAATTATTGATGCGGGTGTAAACACTTTCGCCAATTTGTTCTAAGGGGTCCTGCCGCATTTGGTCAATGGTTTCTTTAGACATGAGCCCACCAAACAACGTCAGGAAATAAGCTCTCCCCCTGCTTTTAAAAAGGTTTTGCTCCTTTAAAAAAACCTCGAAACCGCCTACGGTGTCTTTGCCCCAATTATTGAGGTCTTGAATAACTCCGATATCAACCAGGGCATATTTTTTGTCGAAATCATCCAACCCTGTTTCGTAAATGCCTTTTACTTTAAAGGGCCGGTTACGAATTGATTTGCCCATAAAGGCTACAATTAATTTATCGCCCAATTTAAGCCGCAGGCGGTTGGCAGTTGCTTTTGAAATGATGATATCGCGTTTGCTCAGTTCGGATTCGGCCGCAATGGTATCGCCCTGGCGCATGTATGGTTTAAAGTTGCTCCAATCAAAATCATTGCCAACTCCTTTCAATACGATACCTTCAAAATCTTCATCGGTTTTAAGCAAGCCACCTTTTAATGCAGTAACCTGAATATGCTTTGCTTCGGGGATAATGCTCTTATCTTTGTAAAAATCCTGGTAACGATACACGCTTTCTTCTTGCAGCGATTTGGAGAGGCTAAACGGAACTATTTCGAGATGCGACCAGAAGCCAAGCACTTTATTGCGTATCTCTTTTTGAAAGCCATTTACCAGAGAGGTAGCAATGATCATAGTACTCAAACTAAGCGCTACTGCGGCAATGGCAATGCGAATAATGAATGAAGAAAAGCTTTTACGGCTGCTAAAGGCTATCTTCTTTACTATGAATAATTCGAGATTCAATGGGCTATTTCTATTTTAGCAAAAATATGATTAGTTAGCAATTGTTAGATGCTAGAAGTTAGAACCAAGAAGCCAGACAGAATGTGCACACCAAATTGTCAAAATACCAGCAGTCAGCCCCTTCCGTCCCCTAAACGGGAAACCAGAGCCAACATGGGTCTTCTCTTTAGAGGGCGCAATGAGTTAATGTGCTTTTTCGTCAGCCTGGCATTTGCGCTTTCGTGCCAAATTATTCATGCACAACAAACGCTCCCTAATGTTGTACCTGCGTATACCTATAATGGGCAAAGGATAATTTGCGGTGCAGAAAGAATGTCGGAATATCTGCCACTGTTAAAAGGCAAACGGGTCGCCTTAATGGTGAATCAAACGGCTATTGTTGGTAGCGCATATTTGGTTGATACTTTACAGGCTTCTGGGGTGAACATCAAAAAAATCCTCTCGCCTGAGCACGGATTTAGAGGGGGTGCAGATGCGGGCGCATCAGTAAAAGATAGTGTTGATGCAAAGACTGGGCTACCGGTTATTTCGGTGTATGGGAAGAAAAAGAAACCTACGAATGCAGATTTAGCGGATGTTGATGTTGTGGTTTTTGATATTCAGGACGTTGGGGTGCGTTATTATACGTTCATTTCATCGCTACATTATTTGATGGAGGCTTGTGCTGAAAATAAGAAGGAATTGATTTTACTTGACCGGCCCAACCCGAATGGGTTTTATGTTGATGGACCGGTTTTGAAAAAGGAATCCAGTTCGTTTGTGGGAGTTGACCCAATACCGGTGGTTTATGGACTTAGCATTGGAGAGTATGCACAAATGGTGAATGGTGAAAAATGGTTACCGGAAGGGGAACAATGCAAATTGATGGTTATTAATTGTTTGAATTATGAGCTTTCGTGCAGGTTTTCTTTACCGGTTAAGCCATCGCCTAATTTGCCAAATATTGCCGCTATTAACCTGTACCCGTACCTTGGCTTTTTGGAGGGAACTAACATCAGCGTGGGTAGAGGGACAACTCATCAGTTTCAAGTTATTGGCTCGCCGAAAACAAAATTTGAGGGGGCTTATGAGTTTACTCCTACAAGCATGCCGGGAGCAAAAGAGCCGCCTTTTATGAATAAGCTGTGTTATGGTTATGAGTTAAAGCCAAAGAAAGAGCCATCACTTTTTCATTACGTCTTACAGATGTATGGGCATTATAGCGATAAGGAGGATTTCTTTTTGAAGAATAACTTTTTTGATAAACTGGTGGGCAATGATGAGATACGCAAAATGATAGTTGAAGGAAGGACTGAGACTGAGATTAAGGATTCTTACCAAAAGGATTTGGAAGCATTTAAAGTGAAGAGGAAGAAGTATTTGTTGTATAAAGATTTTGAGTGATTTTTTGAAAACAAAATCCATTAAACACTAAGTGCACAAAGGTTAAACACAAAGAACACTAAGAATGCATTTTTTGTGGACTTTGTGATTGCATTTTCTTTGTGGTCTTTGTGGTAAACTGCATTTAAAAATGAAACAATTGAAGATAGTTTTTATGGGTACGCCGGAGTTTGCGGTGCCAATGTTGGAGGTGCTGGTAAAATCAGAGCACGAGGTTGTTGGCGTAATTACAGCGCCGGATAAGCCGGCGGGGCGTGGTATGCAGTTGGTTGAGAGTGATATAAAGAAATATGCAGTTGAACATCAACTCAATATTCTTCAGCCGGAGAAATTAAAGAACCCGGATTTCATTACAGAACTAAGGGCTTTGAATGCAGATTTATTTGTTGTCGTGGCTTTTAGAATGTTGCCTGAGGTTGTATGGAGTATGCCACCTATGGGAACTATTAATTTACATGCATCGCTACTGCCGCAATACCGTGGAGCCGCACCTATCAATTGGGCTATGATTAATGGCGAAAAAGAGACCGGTGTAACCACCTTTTTTATTCAGCAGGAGATTGATACGGGTAAGATAATTTACCAGGAGAAAGTTACGATAAGAGATGACGAAAACGTTGGAGAGTTATATCATGAACTAATGGAACTTGGGGCCAAGGTTTTGGGCAAAACAGTTGACGCTATTGCAGAAGGTAATTACCCTCAAATACCGCAAGATCATATTACCGATATTAAACACGCCCCCAAAATTTTTAAAGAAACCTGCAAAATTGATTGGAATAAGGATGTAGAGTATATCTACAATTTTATTCGAGGATTGAGCCCTTACCCAGCGGCTTTTACTGAATTGGAAGGGAAGCTTTTTAAAATATATAAAGCTACCAGGCAACATACCGGCATCGCACAATATCCTACAGGAAGTGCGGCTACTGATAGCAAAAAAATCCTACGCTTTTTCGCATCAGACGGGTACATTGACGTATTGGAATGCCAGATAGAGGGCAAAAAGAGAATTGGTGTGGAGGACTTCTTACGAAGGTATGCCTCGACAAGTTTGCCAGAAGGAATGATTTCGTTATAACAATTAATTCAACGAAATTTCGGGGATGATTGCGCTGGCAGAGTTGTTGAAAGCTAACTCGTGTATGTTGTAATCGATATAATCTGCGATGGGGAATGCATCCATTACATCGCGCACTTCTCTTACATTTTTGACCACAAAAGTAACCCATAGTTTGCTGCGGTCCATGGCAAGGGTGTAGCCGGAGATTATGCCTTCATTAAATTTTTCGTCAATAAATTCGCGTTGAGAGGGTATCAACAATAAAAACTCCTGAGTTAGTGAGTCGGGTAACTTTACCTCTACCATAAACTGATTCATAAAGACTAGTTTAGTGAATAAATAAAAACCAAACCAAACACATTTTCCTATCACATTGTTCTGGGGGGAGTAAACAATTCTATTCGACACTATATCTCAACCGCTCCTTCAAAAACCCTTTGGGCAGGGCCGATGAGATAAATATTTTTATAACCGCTGCCCTCAGGCTCAAACTTCACTTCTAATTTTCCGCCGGGCGTTTTGATACTTACCCGGTTCAATTTATTTCCGTTTTGATTGGCAAAGGCGAGTGCCGAAGCTACTACCCCTGTGCCGCACGAAAGTGTTTCATCCTCCACTCCTCTTTCATACGTTCTTACAAACAATTCGCTTTCCCCCAGCTCTTCAACAAAATTCACATTAATACCCTCTTTAGCGAATCGCTCGTTATATCTAATCTCTCTACCTTCTTTGACAATATCCGTGCCACTTACGTTGCTTGTAAAATTTACAAAGTGTGGCGACCCTGTGTTTAATATAACGTTAGTGTTATTATAAAGTTCCACCTTGTCAACATCTTTCATTTTAAGCGAAATTACGCCGCCATGTAGGATTTCGCCATCATGAGGGCCATCAATGGCTAAAAAGTGGCATTTATTGGCAATTACCCCTAAATCGTGGGCAAATTTAATGAGACAGCGGCCGCCATTACCACACATTGTGCTTTCATTGCCATCGCTGTTAAAATATACCATTTCAAAGTCAAATGCCATTTTCTCAGTTAGCAGTATCAAGCCGTCGGCACCAATACCAAATTTTCTGTCGCATAGCCGCTTAACAGTTTCGGTATCATTTTTGGTTAATACCTGAGGAGCACGGTTATCAATCATTATGAAATCGTTGCCGGTGCCCTGGTATTTATAGAATTTAACGGTCATTAAAATTGCTTGTTAAAACAGGTTAATCAAATTTACTTTATGTTGCACAAATCGTTTTAACTGAAATAATTTTGTGGAACTTAACGTTGGTAACAAACCTAAATCAAATTTAAATACTAAAAAACGGGTAAGCCCCGAAACACAGATGATTAAATAATACTTAACAAACTAAAAATTGAAAGTATGAACTTTAAGAGAAACGGAACAACAGCCCTGGTAGCTTTTATCAGCGCTATAGCGGCAGTAGTAGTGCTTAACTACTTTGGCCTTAACAAGCAAACGGTTAATATTTTAGAACAAACACCGCAAGGTAAACTGGCGGCATATATGGTCCCGCGCTCGGAAACGCAACCTATTGATTTTAGATATGGAGCTGCTGCTTCAACGCCTTGTGTAGTGCACATTAAATCGACTTACAAACAACAAAAAACGGCATTGAAAAACGGCCAGGACCCTTTTGGGGGCCTGTTTGGCAACCAATTCCAGTTCTTTTTTCATGGGCCGAATCCATACCAGCAGCAACCAGAAGTTGCCAGTGGTTCGGGGGTTATTGTATCGAAAGACGGGTATATAGTAACCAATAACCACGTGGTGGAGGATGCGGATGAGGTAGAGGTAGTGTTGAGTAACAATAAAACCTATAAGGCCAAAGTAATTGGCAAAGACCCCGATACCGATATCGCATTGGTTAAAATTGAGGGTAGCAATTTGCCTTCTATCGAGTTTGCCAATTCGGATTCGGTGTTGGTTGGCGAATGGGTTTTGGCGGTAGGTAATCCGTTTAATCTTTCGTCGACGGTTACAGCGGGTATTGTAAGTGCCAAGGGAAGAAATATTAACCTGCATGATGAAGATGTGGCAAAAGGCTCATCTAACACCTCCATCGAGTCGTTTATTCAAACCGATGCGGCTGTTAACCCCGGTAACAGTGGTGGTGCGCTGGTTAACGTAAGCGGCCAATTGGTGGGTATTAATACAGCTATTGCTTCGCCTACCGGGTCGTATGCAGGTTATTCGTTTGCGGTGCCTTCTAACATTGTGAAAAAGGTAATTTTTGACCTTGAGAAATTTGGGGTCAGCCAACGAGGATTTTTGGGTGTAACTATCAGAACCATGGATGACGAAACAGCTAAGACAGCAGGTTTTGACAGGCCTTACGGTGTTTATGTTGATGGCGTAAACAAGGGCTCGGCCGGTGATGAGGCGGGATTAAAGAACAAGGACGTTATTACCAAGATTAACGGCTTTGCGGTAAACTCTTCGCCAGAATTACAGGAGCAAGTAGCTCAATACCGTCCCGGTGATAAGATCAGTGTGGAGTTTATCAGGAACGGAGAAAGCCATACTGCTACTGTAACCCTTAAGAACAAATACAACACTACTGCATCGGTTGATAATACACAGGATGTGCTTGGTACGCTTGGTGTGAAAGTTGAAAATTTAAGCGCCAATGAGTTAAGGGCGATGGGCCTGAATGGGGGCGTTAAAATTACTGACTTGCAGAAAGGTAGGCTTAGCGAGTTTACTGATATCAAGAAAGGCTTTATCATTACCCAAATTGACGACCAGGCGGTGAATAATGTTCAGGACTTTGTGAATATATTAAAAGAGAAGTCGGGTAAGGTTTTGGTAGAGGGTATTTACCCTAACAGGCCAGCCAGTTATCTGTACGCTTTTAAGATGTAAGAGAAGACAATCATTTAAAAACTGCCTCAAAGTTTTATACCTTGAGGCAGTTTTAGTTTATGGCCGATAGCAGCACCTTACAAAAAATAAATGCCCTTGACCCGGATAAAGACTATTGGGAAATAGCGAGGCTAAGTGCGTTTTACGAGTTTCCGTGGGATAATACGCGGGCCTTGGAACTGGCGCTGTTCCGCACATTTGCGGTGCCTTCTATTTCTGCCATTCTTTACAAAACCAGGGAGTTTGAAAAGCGCACGCAGAAAAGGTATGACGACACAGATTTAATTTTGAGTGAGATTTTGGAAAATGGTATTGATAGCGACCGCGCCAGGGCGGCTATTGAAAAGATGAATTTTATACACAGCCATTTTAATATTAGCGACGAAGATTACCTGTATGTGCTTAGCACTTTTGTATTTGAGCCCGAACGTTGGATAAACAAATACGGTTACCGCAAACTGACCGACAATGAACTTAAATCGAGCTTTAAAGTTTGGCAGGAGTTAGGTGGCTTAATGGGTATTAAAAATATACCGGCAACCAAAGCCGAGCTGGAGCAGTTTAATATTGATTACGAACGTAAGAATTTCGTTGAGGCAGAGTCGAACAAGGCAATTGCACTGTATACCGAAAACCTTTTTTTAAGTTGGATGCTGCCTAAACAGCTTTATGGCTTTGGGCGGCCATTTTTACATGCAATAATGGACGAGCCGCTTTTACATGCCGTAGGTTTTGGCAAACCGAATTGGATGATTCAAAAAATGGTTGATACTTCGATGGCGTTGCGAAAAATAGCTGTTAGCATACTACCTAAACGGACTAAGCCGGTTTTAAGAACGAGGATGCCTAGAAAAGAGTCTTACCCTAATGGTTATGCGGTGAGCGAATTGGGAAGTATACAAACAAAAGCCAAATGCCCGTTTTAATGCAGAACAATGAACATCGAATAACGAACTCCGAAGGTTATTCGGTTCAGCATTCATTATTCAGTATTCGATATTCGTTATTTCCATTTTGTTCTTAGCCTTCTATCTTCGCGCTGATTTGAAAACAAAAGGCGCGTTTCTTACTCCCGGTATCAGGTACATGTTGCTAAGCACCTTCAGCTTTGCCATTATGAATGTGATGGTGAAGAAGCTTGGGAACATACCCAGCATGGAAATGATGTTTTTTCGTTGCACGGTTTCCATGATTTTGTGTTTCCAGATATTGATACGGGATAAGGTTGACTGGAAAGGAAGTAACCGTATGTTGCTGATAGCACGCGGCACATTTGGGACTATATCGGTGTACGCATTCTTTCTTACCCTACAGAACATGCCACTAGGCACGGCAGTTACTATTCAGTATTTATCGCCCATTTTTACTACGGTAATTGCTATTTTTTTATTGAAAGAAAAGGTGAGGCCTTTGCAATGGCTCTTTTTCATCATATCGTTTTCGGGGGTGTTGGTTATTAAAGGATTTGATACACGGATATCATTAACTATGTTGGCTATTGGAATAATATCCGCTTTGTGTTCGGGATTTGCATATAACATGGTTAGAAGTTTGCGGGAGAAGGAAAACACCATGGTTGTGGTGCTGCACTTTCAAATTATTGGCGCCATAGTGGGTTTGATATTTACGTTATTTAACTGGCAAACTCCACATGGCTGGCAATGGTTTTACCTGATTATGACGGGGGTGTTAACTCAAATTGGCCAGGTAAACCTTACCAAAGCGCTACAGCTTGAAAAGGTAGCCAACGTTACGATATTTAACTACCTGGGTATTATTTACGCACTGGGCTTTGGCTTTATTTTGTTTGGAGAAGAATACCACTGGGTAGCGCTTACCGGTATTATTTTAGTAATAGGAGGAGTATTAATGAACTACTTTTATAACAGCAGTCAAGATACCGTTGTAGTTGAGGAAACTTTAACCGGAACAGAAGAATGAGCGATATGCAAAAATATCCCGAAGCATTTGCTGAAAGAATGAGGGCGCTGTTGCCGGAGGACTATAATGCATTTATGCGGAGCCTTGATGGCATTTCACCTACATCAGTGCGGATGAATCCGGCAAAGAAAACGGACAAGTTTTTAGAGGATGAAAGTATTAGTTGGTGCGCGAAGGGGAAATATCTGAATGAAAGGCCATCATTTACCTTTGACCCGGTTTTTCACGCAGGTGCTTATTATGTACAAGAGGCCAGTTCAATGTTTTTGGAGGAGGTATGGAAGCAAATTGATTTGCCCAACCAGCCCTTAAAGGTTTTGGATTTGTGTGCAGCACCGGGTGGAAAGTCCACACACCTGCTCTCGCTAATGAACCATGAAAGCTTTTTGGTGACTAACGAAGTAATACCCAACCGCAATAAAATACTACAGCAGAATATTATTAAATGGGGAAACGCTAATTGTATTATTACCCAAAATAAACCCGAAGACTTTGCAGGCCTGATGAACTACTTTGATGTAGTATTAATTGACGCCCCCTGTAGTGGTGAAGGGCTTTTTAGAAAGGACAAGAATGCCATTGACGAATGGAGCGAGAAGAATGTGGAGATGTGCTCGGTGAGGCAAAAAGATATTGTAAAACATGCATCGGCGTGCCTTAAGCCGGGGGGCTTTTTGATTTATAGCACCTGTACCTATGAACCGGTTGAAAACGATGAGAATATTGGCTACATGGAATCGCTTGGATTAAAAAGCTATTCCATTGACAACTCCAAATATCCGGGCATAGTTAAAACCAAATACGGATTGCAGTTTTACCCTCACAAGGTAAAAGGAGAAGGGTTTTACATTGCTGTTTTGAAAAAAGAGGGCAATGGGTCGCATATCAATCCACCGGTGAGTAATAAAAAACCGCTGCCATTGAATAAAGCTTTTGAAACCTACCTGAACGCGCCTGAAAAGTTTATTGAGCTAAAGAAGAATGATTTCATTTTCGCCATTCCAACATTTATGGCCAATGACTTTTCGATTTTAGAAAAGCGGCTTTATATCCGTAATGCCGGCATATTGATGGGGACTATGAAAGGCCATGATTTTTTACCTGCGCATGACCTGGCGCTAAGCAATGACATCAATAAAAACATAGCGGCCGTTGAATTGAGCAAAGAGGAGGCCATAATCTATTTGCGTTGTGAAACGCCTAAAATAAAATCGGAACTGCGGGGTTGGGTTTTAGCTACGCACCAAGGGCTGAACCTGGGTTGGATGAAATTAATGCCGGGAAGGTTGAATAATTACTTTCCGAAGGATTGGAGGATTTTGAAGAGGTAGACACTAACATACAATAAGTATTTTTGCACCCAAGCTATTCCTGATGAAAATA
>CAIOTH010000078.1 GCA_903861145.1 uncultured Bacteroidota bacterium
CCCGAACATTAAGGTGATGATGTTTAACAACGAAATTTATGGTTTGACCAAAGGACAGTATTCGCCTACTTCGGCTAAGGGTATTGTTACCAAGAGTACTCCTTATGGCTCGGTTGATGAACCGTTTAACCCGGCTGAATTAGCGTTGGGTGCAAAGACTTCGTTCTTCGCCCGTACTATTGACCGCGACCCTAAGCACATGCAGGCAATGATTAACCGCGCTAACCAGCACCACGGTACCGCGTTTGTTGAGGTGTATCAAAACTGCCCGGTGTTTAATGATGGTGTGTTCTTTATTTTTACTGAAAAGGAAACCAAAAAAGAAGAGTGCATTTTTGTTGAGCACGGCAAACCACTTGTTTTTGGCCAGACTGAAAACAAGGGTATTAAACTGAACGGCTTTAAACCTGAAATAGTAGAACTGGGCAACGGTGTAAGCAAAGAAGACCTTTGGATACATGACGAGACTGATAAAACAAAGGCATTTATATTAGCACAGTTTGCCGATATGCATACAGACGGCCAGCATTTCCCTCGCCCATTTGGTGTTTTTTACCGTGAAGACAGGCCTTGTATTGATGAGCAGATTGCTGACCAGATTACAGCCGTGCAAGCTAAGAAGCCAAGGATACCTTTGAATAAAATTTTATCGGGTGATAAGACCTGGACGATAGTATAGTTCCTTTATATCATTTTTGGAAAAGCCGGTTGAGTTGTCGACCGGCTTTTTTTATTGCCAATACCATTTTCGCACGGAGGCACGGAGGTTAACAACCGAGGAATACAGGTTTTAAAGGTTTTGTTTTTTGTGGATTGACGCAGCGATAGAAAATGGTTGGTCGGCTTTTTTTGACTCGTAGCCTGGAGGCTACGGGCATAGGCGAGCGTAGCGAGGACGCTACGCTCAAGTGGGGATAAGACCTGGACGATAGTTTAGTTCCTTTTATATCATTTTTGGAAAGGCCGGTTGCGAAGCGACCGGCTTTTTTATTGTATTTGACTCGTAGCCTGGAGGCTACGGGCATAGTTGAGCGTAGCGGGGACGCTACGCTTAAGTGGGTCACTCTCCCGTGAAATCAAAAGGAATATAAAACTCTTCCTTTCCAGATTCCATCGGCACAGGATAAATCCCGACATCATTGAGAAGGTCCGAACCAATCAAAGATTTAAATCTTTCCGTTACTTCATTTAATGAACCTCGCATAGTTTGGATATAAACACTTTTTAAACCCCTCATATTTGAAAGGATACTCTTATCTATTGTTCGATTAAATGTCGGGAAAGAATATCCGATTATCACTAAAATTTCAGTGTTAGCTGCTTTTTGATTGCAAGTTGCTCTTACCTTTTCGGTGTGGACGCTACTCTCCCACGCAAATTCAATTGCAGGCCAAATATTCTCATTGCCTCCCATAAACCAATTGTAATAAAGTAAGCACTTCTCAATTGTTTCTTCTTTATATCGGGTATGCCTATCAAATTGTATCGCAAAATCATGAAAACGACCCTCGGGATTGTAATAGCCTATTGACGTTCCATTCAATTTCGTAATAGAAAACTTATCCTCCAGAAATTGATTCGATACTTCTACTGAAGAAGTATTTAGGAGCCTCTGTATATTAGAAATTCTATTAGTATCAAAATACTTTGCCCCAGCTAACTCAAATTGAAAATCATAATTCCAAGAAATAATTTGAATGCTTTTGGGTAGCGATAAGTTTCGATTCTCATCTAATCTAAGAATGGTTGACAAAAACAAATCGTACCTCTTGTCATACGTATTTTCCAATTGCACCAATATCAGATAAAAGGTTAAAATCGCTTTTAAGCGCTTCAGCTCCTCTATCTCTTGTGTTAGGAATAGCATACGAGCATAATTATCAATAGTGGTGTGTTCATCTTCAATTTTTTTAACTGTAGTCGAAACGTCCTTCATGAATCTATCTAACTGCTCTTTCTTGTTGGTATTAGGCAGATTTCCGCTTGCAAATTTCTCAAGCTTAATATCCAAATATTCTAAAGCGGATATTACAGACTTCATTCCTTTTTTAGGGTCCGTTAGAAAGCCCTCTACAATGGGAATTGAGTTAGCGCTGGCTCCAGCGCCAATTAGGTATGTTATTTTTCCAGTCATTCGCCAAAGGTAACGCTTGCTACTCAATTAGGCGCTCAAATGCAAACCCAAAAGACAAAATTGAAGATTGCCGCAGCCTTTTCTCTAATTGATTTTTTATGGGAAAGGCTTCGCAATGACAGCTTTTTTTATTTGAAACAGCCGGCCTCACCCATCTGTCTTCGACATCTTCCCTCTCCATTTTCAGAGCAAAATAGAGAGGGAAGAACGAGGTAGTTAAATTTTGTTTTAGGTTGTTGGGTTGCCGTTTGGGTTTTTGTAGGGGCAAAAAATTTTTCGCCCCTACAAGTTATCCGCACCCCTTGCGGGTACATTTTATTCAGTTTATTTTCGTAAGATAATACGAAATGGCAAAATAGAGTTTCGTGATCTATCGGTTGTTATGGTATCGTTCTTTGACAGAAATTTGGATACAGGTTGTTTTTGACCGGGATTTGGGTCAATAAAAGAGGGCTTTTTGGAAAATAAGTGGTTCAAATAAATTGATAATCAATTGCTTGCGAAAAAGTATACACTCTATAAAATTGTCCATTTTGGATCATTTTGGATCACTCAGTGTATTGATAATCTGTTATTTATATATTGCGATTTTTAGAAAAGTATACTAAAGTATACAGAAATTTATTTCCACCGGACGTGCAATTGCAGCTACTTATATCTTAAACAACTGCACCGGTTCAGCCGGTGGCATTATTTGGACGGTGATGTGGAGGTCGGTTTCGATTTTTTGTTTGAAGACTTCCATTGAACCTTCTTCGCCGTGGATGAGGAATATTTTTTGTGGTTTGGTTTTAAAGCCGTTGAGCCACTGCATCATTTCGCCCTGGTCGCCGTGGGCAGAGAGGCCGGAAATTTGAAGCACCTGTGCGTTTACGGTTATCCACTGCCCGTGCACTTTGGCTTCTTTTTTTCCGTCTTCCAAATCGCGGCCGGTGGTGCCTTCGCCCTGGTAGCCCATTAGTAAAATAGTATTGTTTGCGTTAGGGCCCCAAAACTTAAGATATTCTAAAACACGGCCACCGGTTAGCATACCGCTTGATGCAATTACGACTTTAGGGTGCTTATCGAAAATGATTTTGTGCGTTTCGCCAAAGTCCTGGCTTACGATAACGTTTTTGTGCATGCGCTCAATCATATCAGCCGATATGATGTGCCAGTCGGAATAGCGCGAAAGTATATCGGTGGCTTTGGCGGCCATTGGGCTATCGAGGTAGATGGGTGTGTTAGCAGGTATAGTACCGGCCTCCTCCAACTCGCTTAGTATTTTCATAACCTCTTGTGCGCGACCAACTGCAAAGGCGGGTATTAGCACGTTTCCGCTACGGGCAAGTGTTGCGCCAATATCTTTACCCAGTGGAACCGATGGGTCTTCTTTATCGTGCAGCCTATCGCCATAGGTTGATTCGAGAAAAAGAAAATCGGCGGCATCAATAAATTCGGGATTGGCGAGGAAGCCGGAGTTGTAGCGGCCAATGTCGCCGGAGAAAACAATTTTTTTGCCGAAGCAAACCATATCAACAAAGCAAGAACCAAGAATGTGGCCGTTGCGAATAAACTGGAACGAAATGTTATTTGACAGTTTGGTTATTACGTTATGATCGATAGTTACAAAGCTTTCGAAACTTTTTTGCGCATCGTCAACTGTATAGAGTGGAAGAGCAGGGTCGTGCGAAGCGTACTTACCAATGTTAGCCCGCTCAGCATCCTCTTCCTGAATTTTAGCGCTATCGAGCAATATCATTTGGGCAAGGTCTTTAGTTGGCGGCGTGCAATAAATTTTACCCTTATAGCCGCTCTTTACTAATAAAGGGATATAACCGCAGTGGTCGAGGTGGGCATGGGTTAAAACCATTACATCAATTTCGGACACGTCAACCGGTAGTTTGGCCCAGTTACGTTGGCGCAATTCTTTATGGCCCTGAAACAGGCCGCAATCAATTAATACAGCCAGTTCGGGTGTGCGGAGTAAATGTTTTGAACCGGTTACGGTTTCGGCAGCGCCTAATGATTCAACAATAACTTCGCCTTGTGTTTTGAGCATGGTTGGTGATTTATCAAACCAAAATACTCAATTCGGCGGCAAGTTTCATCAGGTTATTATTTAAAGGGTTGATTTTACCGGCCACCTGGTTTAGAGGGGTAAAAATTACCTCGCCCTTAACATAGCCCGCCATTACTCCGTGCTTGCCTTTTATAAAAGCTTCGGTGGCTGAATATGATAGCAGGCTCGCCAACGTTCTATCGAAAGCGCTTGGGCTGCCGCCGCGTTGTATGTGGCCCAAAATAGTAACGCGGCTATCGAATTGAGGAAAACTATCATCCATTATTTTCTTCAGCCCCATAGCACCACCGGTTAGCGTATTTTCTGTAATCACTATAATCATCGACCGGTTGCCTACGTTAAGGTTATGCTCGGCCAATGAAAGGAGTTTTTCCAGGTCGGGTTTTATTTCGGGCACCACAATAGCATCGGCTGCCACGGCAATGCCGCTGTTTAGTGCGAGGAAACCTGCACTGCGCCCCATTACTTCAACTATAAAAAGGCGCGAGGTAGAATCGGCGGTATCTTTAATGCGGTCAATGGCTTCAACAATAGTGTTAGTGGCGGTATCGAAGCCAATGGCAAAATCGGTTCCGAACACATCGTTATCAATAGTTTTTGGAATGGCCATTACCGGAAAACTGTGCTCGCTTGCGAAAACCTCGATACCCTGTAAAGAGCCATTACCGCCAATTACTATTAAGCCGTCGACTTCGCCATGGCGCAATTGATGTAAGGCCTCCCTTCTTCCTTCGGAGGTTGTAAAGCGTTTGCTTCGCGAGGTGCGGAGGATGGTGCCGCCTTCATCCATAATGTTTCGCACCCGTTCAAAATCCAACACAGTGAATTTGCCGTCTATCAATCCGTCATAGCCGTTGTTTACCCCGATGATTTCGACGTTATGTTTCATTGCGGTTAAAACCACGGCATGTAAGGCAGCATTTAAACCGGGCACATCGCCACCCGATGTAACTACGGCTATCTTCTTCATTTTGATATGCTCTTTCATTACTTAGTTTATCACTGCTCAAAAGTATTGGCACGTATGCCAAAAAAAGCTGAGTAACCACATTGGCCGTATTGACATTCGTCAGCCCATGTAAAGGGCAATTACATTTACCTTTAATCTCATAATTTTTTGATACCCGTGCCTTTTAATTTTAAACTATTACGCCGCTACAGGCAAATTATATCCATACTAATAAAGTACGGTTTCCAGGATATTTTGGCCGATGCCGGGGTAACGTTACGCGCCAGGGTAGTTGAGGCTTTTATGTCGAAAGAAGCGGTTGAGCGCATACACAAGTTTAGTAAGTGGGAGCGCATACGAATGGCCGTTGAAGAGTTGGGAACCACCTACATAAAATTTGCGCAAATACTAAGTAACCGGCCGGATGCAATACCGGTTGAGTTAGTAAAAGAGTTTGAAAAGCTGCAAACACATGTTCCTCCCTTTCCTGGCGATATTGCAAGGAAAATTATTGAAGAAGAAATAGACGATAAAGTAGGAGATGTGTTTTTGAAGTTTGATGAGGTGCCGTTTGCCAGTGCTTCGATTGCGCAGGTGCATATGGCCAAGTTAAAAGATGGTACCAGGGTTGTGCTGAAAGTGCGGCGGCCGGATATTATTGAAAAAATTGAAGACGACATTGTTATCATGAAGTACATTGCGGGCAAAATGGAAGAGCACCAGATAATGGATAAGCTCGACCCCAAAGGCATTGTAAGGGCCTTTGAGACCGCAATACATAAGGAAATGGACCTGACACACGAAGGCTATAACCTGCAGCGTTTTGCCGGTAACTTTGCCCATAGCGAAACGGTTGTTGTGCCTAAATATTACCCCGAGTACACCACCCGCAAGTTGCTAACCATGGAATTTATTGATGGCGTGCATCCTTATGATACCGATGGTTTGGCGCGCATAAACGACGACCCGCACATATTGGCAAAAAACGGCATGTACGCTTTATTTCAGCAGGTGTTTGAGCATGGCTTTTTTCATGCCGACCCGCACCCGGGTAATTTGTTTGCACTACCGGGTAATAAAATATGCTTTATTGATTTTGGAATGATGGGCACGGTGCTTAAAACCGATATTGAGTTTTTTGCCGATGTGGTTTATGGGGTAACCTCTAAAGATTCGAAGACGCTTATTTGGGGGTTGAAGAATATGGCGGTAAGCCAAAACTTTGAAGGCAGCAAAACCTTTGAGTACGAAGTTGAAGATTTGATAAATGACTACCACGCGCTGCCACCGGATAAGGTAAATATGAGCGAGCTCTTTACGCGCCTGCTCGACTTTGTAAATAAGTATAACATACGAATGCCAGCAGATTACTTTCTGCTTACAAAAGCGATTATGACCATTGAGGGCGTAGGACACCGGTTAGACCCGCAGTTAAATATTATTGATGAACTAACTCCGCACATCAACAAAACCATCCAGTCGGAGTTTGGCATCATGAATATTATTAAAAGGCTTTTTGGCTCGGCACGTGATACCCTCTCGTTAGTTGAAAGCCTTCCGCGCGATGTGCGTGAGATTATAGGAAAAGTAAAGAAGGGAGAACTGAAGGTATCGATAGAACATGAAGGGCTTGAGGACATTACCCATAAGATTGATTTAGCAAGTAACCGGATAGCGGCCGGTTTTATTATAGGCTGTATTTTAATGGCCTCGGCTATACTTATAGCAGTATCGTTTCCACCTATGTGGAGGCACATTTCTATTCCCGGGGGCCTGGGGTTTGTTCTTGCCAATGTATTGGGCCTAAGTATGCTGTTTACCATCTTCCGCAGCAGGAAATATTGAGCTGTTGTATTGTTTGACAAACGTCAGCTTTTTAAATGATCAGGGTCATTTAATACAACATATCTGGGCCTTATTTTTGTTTTATAATTAATGCGTAAGCGGCAATTAGAATTAAAGTTCATTGAAAAGAAGAGATTAGAAAGAGTAAAAGATAATCACCCATCAGCAAAGCAGTAGACCCGTAAGTTTACTTTGTTCGAGCCCGTAAGCTCCTGCAAAACCCGAGTGTGAGAGAACCGATGCAAATGTAATGGTAGCTTTTAGAAGGATGATTAACACCGGACTCTGGTTATTAGTTAGTATTAGTAAACCCGTAAGTTTACTTTGTTTGGGCCCGTAAGCTCTTACAAAAATGGAGTTGTTAAGAAAATAAAGTGAGCCACATGTAATGGAAACTTTAAGAATGGTGAATGAATATAACCGCCATTTATAAAAGTGGTAGACCCGTAAGTTTACCTTGTTTGGGCCCGTAAGCCCTAACAACGCCTGAGTGCCGAACCGGCTGTTATTGTTGTTATCCCGTAAGACAACCACAATAACAGCCGGTTTTTTTATTGCAAAAACTGACACAGAACAAAGGGAAAATCTTTCGCCTCATTTATATACATCACCCTATTTAAAGTGAAATTGGTACTGCTAATAGGAAACGAAAATTATTTCGGCATGGCTCATCTTGGTGTTAAAATCAAGATTAGGTTTACGGCTGCGGGTATTATAAAAGATATTATCCATACCACTCCAAACCATAAACCAACCGGTGGGCTCCAGCACAATTTGTGCTGCGTTAAAGAAAAAACTACGATTTGAAATACTAACCAAATATGCAGTGCCTATCATTACCAAAAACCCAACAGCGCTAAGTATAAATCCCCTCCTCCTGGTTTTGGTCATTTCCTCCTGAATTGCATCAGCGGCATGCTTAAAATAAGTATGCAGGTTTTTAACCACAATTACTTCCAAATCCTTTTTGCGTTTTGCATTAGGCATTAGCAGCTTAAGCTCAACACTTCCGGTGGGCTTTTCACGCACCATTTTGCGAACCTCGGTTAAAAAATCGTCAGACATAGAACGTTCACCAATAGGCCGGGAGTCGAAATCGGAAAAAACATCATCATAATCGTCGAGCCAAATACTTAATTCTGATTTGCTCAACAACTCCTTTTTTTCAATTGGAGCGCTTTTATCCATTACTCAAATGCTTAACAGGTATTATCAATGTATTGCAAGAAACATGCCGTAAAACATTTTCAGCCACGCTTCCTATTAAAATGCGGCCCAAGCCGGTTTTTCCGTGAGTACCCATTATCAACAACTCGGCATTCAGGCTTTTAACCTTTTCCAGAATACTTTCGGTTGGATAAGCCACCTCACTTGAGAAATTGATTGTTTGGCCAAGAAAAATTCGTTGCGCCCATTTATTCACATCTTCAGCCTGTTCCTCAAGCGATTTAACAATCTCGGTGCTATTATATAAACCGGCGGTAGAAACCACGGTCATATCAATAACGCTAAAAACATGTATTTCGGCATCTGTAAATGCGGTCAAAAATTTATGTGCCTCGCGCAACACAAATTCGCCTGCAGCACTGCAATCGGCACATATTAATGCTCTCATATTACATTACTTTTGAAAGAAACCGGTTAAATTCATACCGGGTAGCCGCGATACCCTTAGTTAAAAGCGCCATGCGATCAAATAGTTGATCATCCACCAGTCCTATTAGCTCATCTATCCGGTCGGGCATCTCTTCAGCTGTTCTCTCTACTTTCCTTTCACGGGCCATAATATCGCGTACCAAAACATCCGTTTGCTCTCGTAATGCAACAAACTTGTTTTGATAATAATTTGCCTGAGCGTTAATTTCCTTACCTGTATTATACATTCTAACCTCATCTAAACGTTCGGTAAGTATCCCTATTTCTTCAGTATAAAAAACAAGGTCTCTTAACCAATCGCTGGCCTGGTTATGAAGTATGCTTAATGTGGTTTTCATGGTTGGCTTTTGAATAGTTACTTAAAATAAACTCTCCTAATAATAAAGGCAAAGGTCGCTTGTTTCATTACTAAATAACTTGATACAGATTAGGAGCACAAGTGATGTTTATCAATACAACACAATTGCCGGCACCTGACAAAAGTCAGTGTTTATCGTTGGCATTTCTGCCATATTTGCTTTTTAAGAATTGAATATGAAAATTGATAGGGAGCTTATTGCCAAATACAACCAGCCGGTGCCACGTTATACCAGTTACCCAACGGTTCCGTTTTGGACGGATTTTGATAATACGGCAAAGTGGAAAACGCTATTCAAAAAACAATTTTCAGTCGATAATAAAAAGGAAGGTATCAGCCTTTATCTTCATTTGCCGTTTTGCGAGTCGATGTGCAGCTTTTGTGGATGCAATAAGCGGATAACCACAAACCACCAGGTAGAAGATGAATATTTATCGGCCCTTCACAAAGAATGGCTATTGTATCTTAATTTGATGGATAGCAAACCGGTATTGCGCGAGTTACACCTCGGCGGAGGCACTCCCACATTTTTTGCGCCACAAAACCTGAAACGGATGATGAACTTTATTTTTGAAAGTTCCACCATTCATCCTGAACATGAATTTAGTTTTGAAGGCCACCCGAACAATACTACAAAAGAGCATTTACAAGCACTATATGATCTGGGGTTCAGGCGAGTGAGTTTTGGTGTGCAAGACAACGACCCTGAGGTACAACGGGTAATTAACCGCATACAGCCAATAGCAAACCTAATACGGGCTACCAACGATGCGCGTGAAATTGGATATAAGTCGGTAAACTTTGACCTGGTATACGGGCTGCCCAAACAAACGGAGGCCAGCATCCGCCGAACTATTGCTGAAACCATTGAGCTGAAACCCGACCGGATTGCTTTTTATAGCTACGCCCATGTGCCCTGGGCCAGCAAAGGGCAAAGGCTATTTGATGAAAATGATTTACCCCCTGCGGACGAAAAACTTCAATTGTATATAGCGGGTAAAGAAATGTTTTTAGAAGCCGGTTATCATGATTTAGGTATGGACCATTTTGCGCTTACCCATGATGACCTTTATACGGCCGCAGAAAAGGGAACCATGCACCGAAACTTTATGGGTTATACCACTCAAAACACAAGCTTACTGTTAGGCCTGGGAGTTTCGAGCATTAGCGATATAGGCGTGGCTTTTGGACAAAACAATAAGCTGTTGCAGGAATATTACGAAACTGTAAATGCCGGCCAATTGCCGGTAACCCGTGGCTTTTTGCTCAATGAAGAGGACCTTGATTTCAGAAAGTATATTTTGGACATTAGTTGCAAGGGGAGAACCAAATTCAAGCCCGCCCACCTGATTAGTTTATATGAATATACGTTTCGGGAATTAGCTTCATTGCAAGCAGACGGATTGCTAAATTACAGTGAACAAGGGATTGAGGTAACCCCTCTCGGCAGGCATTTTATCCGTAATATTTGCAAGGCGTTCGACCTCCATTTATTGCGTTCGCAGCAAATAGGAGAAAACCAAATGTTCAGTAAAGCAATATAAGGAAGAACTAAACCCGTTAAAATTACCATGTTGATATTTTAGCGAA
>CAIOTH010000079.1 GCA_903861145.1 uncultured Bacteroidota bacterium
ACGATGGGTAGCTGGTGTGAGAGCACGACCAGCCACACGGGCACTGAGACACGGGCCCGACTCCTACGGGAGGCAGCAGTGAGGAATATTGGTCAATGGACGCAAGTCTGAACCAGCCATGCCGCGTGAAGGATGAAGGCCTTCTGGGTTGTAAACTTCTTTTACCTGGGAAGAAACCACCTTTTTCTAAGGGTGTTGACGGTACCAGAGGAATAAGCACCGGCTAACTCCGTGCCAGCAGCCGCGGTAATACGGAGGGTGCAAGCGTTATCCGGATTTACTGGGTTTAAAGGGTGTGTAGGCGGGCTTTTAAGTCAGTGGTGAAATCTCCGGGCTCAACCCGGAAACTGCCATTGATACTATTAGTCTTGAATTTTGTTGAGGTAGGCGGAATAAGTCATGTAGCGGTGAAATGCATAGATATGACTTAGAACACCAATTGCGAAGGCAGCTTGCTAAACAAATATTGACGCTGAGGCACGAAAGCGTGGGGATCAAACAGGATTAGATACCCTGGTAGTCCACGCCCTAAACGATGATTACTCGACATACGCGATACACAGTGTGTGTCTGAGCGAAAGCATTAAGTAATCCACCTGGGAAGTACGACCGCAAGGTTGAAACTCAAAGGAATTGACGGGGGTCCGCACAAGCGGTGGAGCATGTGGTTTAATTCGATGATACGCGAGGAACCTTACCTGGGCTAGAATGCAGTCTGACCGTTGGTGAAAGCCTTCTTTGTAGCAATACACAGATTGTAAGGTGCTGCATGGCTGTCGTCAGCTCGTGCCGTGAGGTGTTGGGTTAAGTCCCGCAACGAGCGCAACCCCTATCTTTAGTTGCCAGCGAGTAATGTCGGGGACTCTAAAGAGACTGCCTGCGTAAGCAGAGAGGAAGGAGGGGATGACGTCAAATCATCATGGCCTTTCTGCCCAGGGCTACACACGTGCTACAATGGCGTTTACAAAGAGCAGCAAGCTGGTGACAGCAAGCGAATCTCACAAAAAACGTCTCAGTTCGGATTGAAGTCTGCAACTCGACTTCATGAAGCTGGAATCGCTAGTAATCGTAGATCAGCAATGCTACGGTGAATACGTTCCCGGACCTTGCACACACCGCCCGTCAAGCCATGGAAGTTGGGTGTACCTTAAGACGATAACCGTAAGGAGTTGTCCAAGGTAAAACCAGTAACTGGGGCTAAGTCGTAACAAGGTAGCCGTATCGGAAGGTGCGGCTGGAATACCTCCTTTTTAGAGCAATTTCCTGTTCTATTATCTATGTTTCTCCAATGTTTCAATATTTTATTAAGCCTTATCGTTTCTCTTCGGAGATTAATTTTGTGTAAACAAATACGATAAGGTAGGATTTAAAGGAGATAAAAACGTTCATTACAAGAATTGCTACTTAGTCTCGTAGCTCAGTTGGTTAGAGCGCTACACTGATAATGTAGAGGTCGGCAGTTCAACTCTGCCCGGGACTACATTATCCGGTTAAGCCTTATGGTGAAAACCTGTAATGGGGGATTAGCTCATTTGGCTAGAGCGCCTGCCTTGCAAGCAGGAGGTAATCGGTTCGACTCCGATATCCTCCACTTAAGTAGAAGTGGATTTGAAGTTTGGATTTGGTTTTTAAACGTTCTTAAAAATAGATTGAGCCGGAAAGCGGCAAAAGGGTCAAACCTTATCAATCACATATCTTGCAATACACGCTTAGTAGCTAGCTCGCGAAAAGGTTATTGGTTGCAGGAAAAAGTTCTTTGACATATTGGTAGTGAATAAAGTTAAAACAAACTTCAAATTAATCATGGTTTAGGCCATGAACAAATTATTATTAAAATTTGAAAGTTACTAAGAGCATACGGTGGATGCCTAGGGTTTGAGAGACGACGAAAGACGTGATAAGCTGCGATAAGCTTCGGGGAGCGGCACATACGCTTTGATCCGGAGATTTCTGAATGGGGCAACCCAGCCTGTTGAAGACAGGCTATTCTAGCAATAGAAAGTTAACCGGGAGAACTGAAACATCTAAGTACCCCGAGGAAGAGAAAATAAACAATGATTTCCTGAGTAGTGGCGAGCGAAAGGGAAAAAGCCCAAACTTCGAAGGCTTGCCTTCGGAGGGTTGTAGGACTACAATATTGACTTAAGATTACGATTAGAAGCATCTGGAAAGTTGCACGATACAGGGTGATAGTCCCGTAAAAGCATTAATCTTATACATAGTAGTATCCTGAGTACCGCGAGGTCGGAGACGCCTTGTGGGAATCTGCCAGCACCATCTGGTAAGGCTAAATACTCCTCAAACACCGATAGCGAACTAGTACTGTGAAGGAAAGGTGAAAAGAACCGCGAACAGCGGAGTGAAATAGAACCTGAAACCGTATGCTTACAAGCGGTCAAAGCACCTTCGTGGTGTGATGACGTGCCTTTTGCATAATGATCCTACGAGTTGCTCGTCACTGGCAAGGTTAAGGTGCTAAGCACCGAAGCCGTAGCGAAAGCAAGTCTGAATAGGGCGAAAGTCAGTGGCGGCAGACGCGAAACCTTGTGATCTACCCATGGTCAGGATGAAGGATGGGTAAAACCATCTGGAGGTCCGAACTGATAAGCGTTGAAAAGCTTCCGGATGAACTGTGGGTAGGGGTGAAAGGCTAATCAAACTGGGAGATAGCTCGTACTCCCCGAAATGCTTTTAGGAGCAGCGTTGAACGAAGTTATATAGAGGTAGAGCTACCGATTGGGCTAGGGGGCTTCACCGCCTACCAAACCCTGACGAACTCCGAATGCTATATAATATATTCAGCAGTGAGGCAGCGGGTGATAAGGTCCGTTGCCGAGAGGGAAACAACCCAGACCATCATCTAAGGTCCCAAAATCTATGTTAAGTCACACAAACGATGTTCGGTTGCTATAACAGCTAGGATGTTTGCTTGGAAGCAGCAATCATTTAAAGAGTGCGTAACAGCTCACTAGTCGAGTGACCGGGCGCGGAAGAATAACCGGGTGTCAAATGTATTACCGAAGCTATGGCATCGAAAGATGGGTAGGGGAGCATTCCAGCGGCAGCGAAGATTGATCGTAAGGTTGGTTGGAGCTTCTGGAAAAGAAAATGTAGGAATAAGTAACGATAAAACAGGTGAAAAACCTGTTCGTCATAAACCTAAGGGTTCCTGATCAACGTTAATCGGATCAGGGTTAGTCGGATCCTAAGGACCAGCCGAAAGGCGACCTCCGATGGAAATACTGTTAATATTCAGTAACTTGTTTAAGTTTCGACGGGGTGACGGAGTAGTGAAAGTGCCGCGAACTGACGGAATAGTTCGTTAAAGTATGTAGGTATATTGTTTGCAGGTAAATCCGCAGATGATGCTGAAATATGACAGTACTCAGAACCTTCGGGGGACGAGATAGTGCACCTAATCAAACTTCCAAGAAAAACCTCTAAGGCTAGGCTTAAACAATCCGTACCGTAAATCGACACAGATGGGTGAGGAGAGTATCCTAAGACGCTCGGGTGAGCCGCAGCTAAGGAATTCGGCAAAATTGTCCTGTAACTTCGGGAGAAAGGACCCCCGCTTCGGCGGGGCGCAGTGAATAGGCCCAGGCGACTGTTTAACAAAAACACAGGACTCTGCTAAATCGAAAGATGATGTATAGGGTCTGACACCTGCCCGGTGCTGGAAGGTTAAGGAAGCTGGTCAGCCGCAAGGTGAAGCTAGCGACTGAAGCCCCAGTAAACGGCGGCCGTAACTATAACGGTCCTAAGGTAGCGAAATTCCTTGTCGGGTAAGTTCCGACCTGCACGAATGGTGTAACGATCTGGGCGCTGTCTCAGCTGCGAGCCCGGTGAAATTGAAGTATCGGTGAAGATGCCGATTACCCGCAACGGGACGGAAAGACCCCATGCACCTTCACTACAACTTAACACTGAATTTGAATAAATGATGTGTAGGATAGGTGGGAGACTTTGAAGTGGCGGCGCCAGCCGTCATGGAGTCAACCTTGAAATACCACCCTTCCTTTGTTTAGATTCTAACTCCAGAAAAGGAGGACAATGTTTGGTGGGTAGTTTGACTGGGGTGGTCGCCTCCCAAAGAGTAACGGAGGCTTCCAAAGGTACGCTCAATACGCTTAGTAACCGTATGTAGAGTGCATAGGCACAAGCGTGCTTGACTGTAAGACAAACAAGTCGAGCAGGGACGAAAGTCGGGCTAAGTGATCCGGTGGTTCCATATGGAAGGGCCATCGCTCATAGGATAAAAGGTACGCTGGGGATAACAGGCTGATCTCCCCCAAGAGCTCACATCGACGGGGAGGTTTGGCACCTCGATGTCGGCTCGTCACATCCTGGGGCTGGAGAAGGTCCCAAGGGTTGAGCTGTTCGCTCATTAAAGTGGCACGCGAGCTGGGTTCAGAACGTCGCAAGACAGTTCGGTCCCTATCTGTTGCGGGCGTTAGAAATTTGAGGAGAGCTGACTCTAGTACGAGAGGACCGTGTCGGACGAACCTCTGGTGTACCTGTTGTGGCGCCAGCTGCATTGCAGGGTAGCTATGTTCGGAAAAGATAAGCACTGAAAGCATCTAAGTGCGAAGCTTACTCCAAGATGAGATTTCTTTTAAGGGTCGTAGAAGATTACTACGTTGATAGGTCGCAGGTGTAAAGATAGTGATATCAAAGCCGAGCGATACTAATTGCCCGTTCGCTTTCTAATTTTTTTTAATTTGAGTTTTTATACTAACTTTATTCGCCCAATATGTCAAAATTTATTGTCCTTTTCTATGGACTAACCTTAAGGGTGGCTATAGCGAGGGGGTTCACCTCTTCCCATTCCGAACAGAGAAGTTAAGCCCCTCCACGCTGATGGTACTGGATTAAACCTCCGGGAGAGTAGGTAGCCGCCTCCCTTTTTTTAAAAGCCTCACAGTTTTCTGTGAGGCTTTTTTATTTATAGCACTTCCGAAATTTTAGAGTAAATTGCTTTTTATGCAAAATGATCTCCTTGCCCTCGGTTTGTGTCGCACGAACCGAAAAGAAGGACCAAGTGGGAGATGCGTGAGGACACTAACCACGGATGAGATATTTGTGGTTAAACAATCTACTGCGCTTCTAATGAACTTTAGTGCTAAATTTGGCAAGCCACAAAAGGTTAGGGTAATTATTAAAAGACTTACATAAATGAGCAATAACGAGGCAAAAGAGAAGAGTTCTCTTCGCAAGAAAGCAGATTCGATTAAAGATTTCCGCTGTAAAAATTTGATTGCTGTTCTTGAAGAACCCAAAAATGAACAAAATATCGCACAGACTATCAGAAATATAAATGCTCTCGGTGTCGAAAAGCTTTACATTATTGATAGTAAAAATTTAGTTGCAGATGATTGGCAAGAAATGAGAACAAATGTGAAACTCCTAAGATTATCGAGTTCAGCGATAAAATGGACATTCATCAAGAAATTTAAAAGTACAGAAGATTGTATTAACCACTTGAAAAAAAAGGAATTCGTTTCAATGGTAACATCTCCTCATTTAAAAGGTAGAAAGAATATTGTACTGCATGAAGGAAAGTATACCCGTATGAGACTTGCTGTTTGGTTCGGAAATGAGACGACGGGTATAAGCGATATGGCTATCGAAAACAGTATCGCATGCATTAATATCCCGATGAGTGGCATAATTGAAAGTTTGAATTTGGGGACTACTACAGGTATTGTCCTTTACGAAATCACCAAACAGCGGCGAGAAGCTAAGTTGAGCAAACTAAAGCGAAAAGGGAAATTGAAGAATAAAATATAACAGCCCCCCCGTTGTTCGAAGTCTTACTCCCACTGGTTTAAGTTTCCAACTTAGACCTAAAACGCGCCAAGCTTTCAGCTTGTCCCGACTGTATTCTAATTTCACCAACAATGTATTTTCGATATTTATTGCCGTCTGCTTCAGCTGACGGTTATCGAGTAAAAAGAGAATCTGGCTTTAGCCACAGCGCATTTTGCTAGTCACTCCGACAAATACTTCGCATCCTGGTCCCTTTTAGCCCTGCAATAGGGGCTTCGGCGCGGTCGGGTGCCACGATATGCCTATCTTTGCAACTTGGTCCAGCAGTTTTTTTCCTCACTTGCAACGCTTTTAACCCCCATTGCCCTCTATATATATGTTAACTTAAAGCATAAAGTAATTGAAACCCCAAATCCTTTCATAAACCCATATACTTATCCTTATGAAATCATTCTTACCCCTCGCATTCATGGTTTCGCTACTGCTTATGCAATCGTGCAAAAAGGACCCAAATGGTACGGGAACAACCACACGTACCGGCCTCGATGCCCTGGTAGATGCCAATGCAACTAATTATTGCGTATTTATAGTGGGGGCATATCATAACGGTGTAGTAGAAGGACACGACACTATCGTAATGCAAAACACATCAGGCGATACGATATCCCATTTCAGTGGCGAATCGCAAAGCTTCTTCGGCAACTATGATGTTGTGGGCGGCAAGTATTTTAGTGTTAATCCCAATAGTCCCTATAGGGCAATACAGTTTCAATTTCAGCGCGTCAGTAATTTTTTGGGTGTCAACCACAACTGTAGTTTAACCGATACCCTGGCTTACACCGGCTACGAACATTTAACAAGTGGTGCCGGCGACCCTACACCCGGCGTTTATATGTATCTATTCAATAGTAATGGCACCAATGCCGGCTCCGATCGCAATACCGATAGCCTGTTTCGCGTAACAAGTGTTACCGATATATCTACCGTCACCGGTTGCCACTTTGCGCGCGTAAAGGGAACATTTAATAATGTAAATTATTATAATTCAATCTGCGGCCCGGTTCCTCAGTTCACTGTTTACAAAGGCGAGTTTCAAATGGATTTTGTCAATAAGTAGCGTTACCCATCTTGGCGTAGCCTGCATGCTGAGCGCAAGCGTCCTCGCTTGGCTCAGTTATACTCGTAGCTTCCTGGCTACCAGTAGTCATCATTTAAACTTTCTACTCCGCCATTGGTTACATTTCAAAGCAATGTAATCATGGCCACCAAACCACAATCCTATAAAAACCACATCTTCTATTACCCGCCTCATCACATCTTTTTCTATGGAGCTATCATAGCCGCATTTGTCACGTGCGGCTATGGTATTTATAAATTCGACGAACAACGCGTAATATGGATTATGATGACAGCGATAGTATTTTTAATAGTGTGGCTGGCCCTGATGCTAAGGCAGCACTATGCCCTAGGCAATCAAAACCGGACCGTGCGCCTCGAAATGCGGCTACGCTATTTTATATTAACCGGTAAACGCTTTGAGCAGGTTGAACAACAACTTACTTTTAAGCAAATAGCTGCGCTCCGTTTTTCTTCTGATCAGGAACTGCTCGCCTTAACAGATAAAGCTCTAGCGGAGAATTTAACTCCCGACCAAATAAAGCGTGGCATAACAACCTGGCTGCCAGATGGTATGAGAGTTTAATGTTAACGCTAATATAAATGCCACTTAAATTACGGCAACCTTCCTATCTTTAGTAAAACGAAGCGGCAATTGCCATTGAAAATTTGAGTAAACATAGTTGATGAAAGCCCTAACGCATTTCTCACTTTCTATCCTCTTGTGCCTGGTTGCTTTGATCAGTCATGCCGGCACCGATTTACCCATCGATGCCACCAGTGGCGAAGTAGTTTACAAGCAATCATTTAAACTTCACGCCAAGTATACCGATGAGGACATCTATGCCCTGGTGCAAAACTGGTTTGCCGACCCTGGTAAATTTACCTGCCAAAATGGTGAATGCACGGCAGTGCCAGGTAAAAACAAAACTACCGTCGATGAACAATTTAATAATGCCCAACCGCTTCAATCGCTCGACCCTTCTTCGGGCCGAATGACGGGTAAAGGCTTAATCAAATATTTTGGAGGCCCCAATTCCAACATTAGCTTGTTGTATATGGAGTATTATGTAGTGGTTGAAGTTAAGAACCACCAGCTTACGGCTACAATAAGTAAAATCAAATATCATCACTTCAATCGGCAAACCTATCTTGTAAAGCCTATTTACAAATGGCAGGGTGGTAAGCCTGCTGACTCGGCCGATAAATTTGAAAACCTACTAAACGGCAATCTCGACAATAAAGAAATTGAGCCGCTCACCGCCTTTGTAAATCAAAATATGGAGCAACTCTTTACCGACCTCCAGGGGTTTCTAAAAACGAAAAATGTGCTCGACACCAATCGCTAGGTTTTTAATTAGGCATTTGGATAGCCCCAAACTTATTCACTAATAAACAAAGAAGCCCTCTCAAGTGAGAAGGCTTCTTTATGCTCAACCCGGATGCATCCTGGTAAGCGATATCATCAAAAACTATTGCTTCACAAATTCGGCGTTGGCAACAAGAGTAACTTCATCACTTAGCATACCGGGCATTGCACCACCCACACCAAAGTCCGAACGTTTAAAAGTTCCACTTACTTTAAAACCAGCCACCAGCTTTTTGCTCATTGGGTGAGTAATTGTACCATTATAAACAACATCAAGCGTAACAGGCTTGGTTATGCCGTGCATAGTAAGGTCGCCGGTTAGTTTATAGTTTTTGCCACTTACCTGGGTTAATGCCTTCGATTTAAAAGTAAGAGTTGGGTATTTAGCGGCTTCAAAAAAATCGGGGCTCTTCAAATGTGTATCTCTTTTTTCGTTGTCGGTATTAATGCTGCCAACTTCGGCACTAAGAGTTATAACGGCATCCGAAAAATCTTCCTTCGAAGAAGTAAGTGTTATATCAAAGCTCTTAAACGAGCCCTCAACATCCGACACCATTAAGTGGGTGATGGTAAAACCAAGTTTGGCATGTGCCTTATCCAAATTCCATGTTTGGGCAAAAGTTGCAAGCGAAACCATAACTGCGGCAATAATCATTGTTACTCTTTTCATTGTTTGTTTTTTTAAGTGATAGATTGGGTTAAAAGTTTTATTAATCTGCAAATATCTGATAACTATTTAAATAGCATACCTTATAAACGGTAAGCAACCTAACATTCAAAATCTTCAATTTGTTTAAAGCAGGATTGTTAAAAAAGGGTAGGAGCCTTACCCGATGTATTCCCCTCATGCTCCAACAACCATTTTTTGCGCCAAAGGCCACCTGCGTAACCGGTAAGGCTGCCGTCTTCGCCAATAACGCGGTGGCAGGGTATAATAACGCCAATAGGGTTTTTGCCGTTTGCCAACCCCACTGCGCGAACGGCACCTGGGTTATTTAATTTTTTGGCGATAGCCATATACGATAAGGTATTACCAAAACCAATTTTCAGCAATTCGGCCCAAACTGTTTTTTGAAAGTCGGTTCCATCGGGGTTAAGCGCTACTTCAAAAACCTTGAGGGTGCCTGCAAAATACTCTTCCAGCTCTTGTTTGCATTGCAACAAAACATCCGGTAGAGAATTGCCCGATGTTCTTTCTTCTTCCATAAAGCTTACAGATTTAATATCTTGGTCCGTTCCTTTTATTTCAATGTTGCCAACCGGCGAGGCAAAGCACAAAGTATATAAATCATTCATCGGTAAGGTCTTTAAAATCCTTGCTATTAATTCCGTTTAAAATTACCATTTTCATTTTTTAAAACTTAACCAGCATGAAGAATATTGTTGTTTTTGGAGCCGCAGGCCGCACCGGTAAATACCTTGTTGAATATGCACTGCTTGCGGGCCACAAAGTTACTGCCTTCGACCGTCATGCAGCCAATGAGCATACACCAACGCACGAAAACTACACCCACATTGCCGGCGACGTTTATAACCAGGAACAGGTAGACAAAGCCATAGAGGGAAAGGATGTAGTTATCTCGGCAATAGGCACCAATCAAATTGAGGGGCCTGCCGTAAACCTGATGAGCGATGGCATGAAAGCATTTACTGCAGCAATGAAAAAGCATAACGTTAAAAGAGTTTTAGCAGTAGGTGGCCTTGCTGTTTTGCAACTAAACCAAACCACACAACTGATTGATAAGCCCGATTACCCGGCGGAATACAAAAATGTGGGCACTGGCCACAACAAAGTTTATCACGTTTTTTTAGAAACAGACCTCGACTGGACCTTCGTATGTTGCCCTAACATTATGGATGCTCCGCGTGGTGGAAAATACAACATAAACAAAGACTATCCTGCCGAAGGCCTATTCGAAATTTCAACCGGTAACCTGGCCGATTTTATTTTGAAAGAGATGGAAGAAAATAAGTTTCTGAAAACGCGCGTAGGTATTGCTAATGCGCCTGCTTAATTCCTAGTTTGTCTTCAAATCATCCACTTCCTTTTTCAACTCCTGCATCAATTGCAGAATGTTTTGAAAAGATAGGTCGCTACCCTTATTCAGATAGCTGATATTTAGTACTGCCTTCCATATCTCAAGCACTTCATCAATCTTAATGGGGTAAGCAGGGTACGAAGTATTATCACTCCGTAAAATCAGCGTTCCGTTTTCTTCAATCTGGTTAAATACGCGTTTGTAAACAATACCATCATGCTTTGAAATGAGGATGTAGGTATGCCCATCTTTTACGTTTTTCCAGTTATCTACATACTCCCCAACTATAACCGAACCCGGTTGAACCGGTAACATCGAATCGCCTTTAATCTCAAAAGCGCGGAAAGTTCCTGCGGGTAAAAACGGCAAACGAAATTTGTTGAGCTCTTTTATATAAGTAGGGTCAGAAAAGCCTGTTAGATATCCTGCAGCTGCTTTAACCGGCACCATCTCAATATTTTCATTATCCTTTTTATCTACTGTTATAGCCAATACCCGTAGGTTTTTGCCCGTAACATCATTTTGCAATTGCTCCTCGCTGAACAGGGCTACCTTTTCGGTTTGCCTAAGGTCTTTAGTAATAAGCTGGTCAATAGTGTAATGAAACAGCTTTGACATGGCATAAAGCGTTTCGTAAGTTGGCCTGGCCCTGCCCTCTTCATAAGCACCTACCAGCGAACGCTTAATATCCAGCTCCTCCGAAAGGTCGTTTTGAGTCCAGTTTTTTTGCTTGCGCAAAAACTTCATGTTAGTGGCTATAAAATCCATAACTAATCATTTTAGTTTATAAATGCGAAAATAAGCAAAAAATATTAGTAATTTAAACTGGCTGACTACAACGCCCAATTCCACATGCTTTATATTTACATTCAGTTAGCTCAAACCCGGGTTTAGCCATTAATAGCATGCAAAGAAGTATTCTCCATCTCGATCTTGATTCCTTCTTCGTTTCGGTGGAGCGGCTGTTTGATACCAGCTTGATTGGAAAACCTGTAATTGTAGGCGGCACGAATAACCGCGGAGTTGTTTCATCATGCAGTTATGAGGCCCGAAAAATGGGTGTGCACAGCGCCATGCCAATTGTAACGGCCAAAAAGCTTTGCCCCAATGGCATTTTTGTAAATGGCAGAATGAGCGAGTATGTTAAATACTCAGGTATTGTAACCGATATAATTGCCGAACGCGCACCCGTTTTTGAAAAAGCATCGGTAGATGAGTTTTATGTTGACCTGACCGGAATGGAGAAGTTCTTCGGTAGTTATAAGTGGAGCACCGATTTACGAAGCAGTATTATCAGCAAAACGAACTTGCCCATTTCATGGGGCTTATCTATCAACAAAATGCTGGCAAAAATGGCCACCAACGAGGCCAAGCCCAACGGGCAGTATATGATTCCGCATGGTAAAGAGCAGGAATTTTTAGATAATAAACCAGTGGGTAAAATACCCATGTGCGGCGAAAAAACGGCTGAGTTTTTGAAAGCCAAAGGCATTGAAACTATTTACGATTTACGCCAGTTTTCATTACAGGCCATGCAAACTATGTTAGGCAAACAAGGCAGCTACCTATGGCACCGTGCTCATGGTATTGATAATGGCGAAGTGCAACCCTACCACGACCCCAAATCAATGAGCAGCGAAAGAACCTTTGAATCGGATACAACCGACATGGAGTGGTTGAAGAAGGTGATTATCGCCTTATCAGATAAGCTCTCGTTTGAATTGAGAGGCGAAAAGAAATTATCGGGTTGTGTGGCTATTAAATTGCGCTACGATGATTTTTCAACCCACTCGAAACAAATGGCCATTCCTGCAACATCCAATTCGAAAATGCTTTTAGAAAAGGCACTTCATCTATTTGATGAAATGTACGAGCGCGGAAGAAAAGTAAGGTTAATAGGCGTCCGCTTTACCGACCTGGCCGATGGTAATTACCAGATAAATATGTTTGATGACCGCGAAAAAGACATACTACTTTACAAGGCCATTGATGAAATGAAAAACAAGCACGGTTCCGGAAAAATTATACTGGCCCAAAACATGGGCCTCGGAAACGTTAAGCAAAACGGAGTATTGGGTGCAATAAACAAAGAAGGAAAAGTGAAAAAGAAGGATAGTTAATTTTGTGTTTCGTTTCTGCAATTAAAATATCTTCGGTTACATAATTGATTGTGCTGTGATGAAATTGAAAATGGTTTGTGCTTGTATGATTATGTTATGCCAAAGCGTGTGGGCTGTAAATTACGATGGCAACAATTTGCTGCTGATATTGGGCCAAAGCACTTCATCTCCCAATTATAAAGAGTTTAAAACCTTCTGGTCGCTGGATAAAGAAGGCCAAAACCCTGCTGAAGGCATCAAGGTTTACATTAACCCGATTACCGACAAAGTTGAGAGCATTATTATAACAGGGAATAATACCGACCTGGGAGGAATGAAGTTTAAAAAGTGCACCGCCCGGCTACCTCACAATGTTACCCTTGATGATGATACAACTGTCCTGGTAAAAAAACTTGGCCGGTACGAAAAGCTTTTAGGGCGCAATACCTTGAAATTCTTTAATCATAACGTTGCGTTTGAAGTCTCTTTTACCGATTTTACTGAGGGGAAGATTACCTTTCTCAAATTCAGCAGTGATGCTACGTACCATACAACAACGGTTGCAGCCACACCTGTAACTTCTAATCCACCGGCGCCGGTAAGAAAGGATAATGCTTCAGAGAAACCTTCTCAAGCAAACAAACCAAGCACTGCAAATACGACTGCCCAGCAAAAAACTAAGCCTAAAGATGCTGCGCCACTTACTCCTTTCAAAAGGGCAATCCTCGATGTTTTTAAAGCATCTAAAGAATCGTCTTTTGATAGTATCAAAACGGACACAAGAAAGGAGAGCAACTTTTGGAAATACAAGTATACCTACAACACAAAGCTTAAAATACCCGGCGAGAAGTATAACATGATTTACAGCTTTCCATTCATAACCTCGCAGCTTGATTTCGTTGTAGTGCTTAAAGAGGCCGATACCTTTGAAAAATCGTTTGATGATTTATACCGTGATTTCAAAAAACAACTTACCATAAACTTTCCCCCTGCTGAGGGATGGATTGCAACCTGTTTACCGGGCAAGGACAAAACGCAATTACCCGACCTGGAATTTCGAAATGATAAATTCGGCGCTATCATACTTGACCACTCACAAAACCCTTCCGGCAGGCATATTCTTTACCTGCGCTTTTTATTATTTTCTGATTAAATCCCGAATTGCTTCATTGCAATTTAATCTAACAAGCAATTGTTTTAATCGCTAATTTTATAAGGTAAAATACGGGCTATGGATCCTAAAAATCTTGTAAAGGAATATACAAACGGCGAGGTAACTGTTGTTTGGAAGAATGGGCTATGCATTCATTCAGGCAATTGCGTAAGAGGGCTGTATGAGGTGTTTAACCCGAAGGCGACACCGTGGATTAACGTCGAGGCATCTACAACCGAAAAGATTATTGAGCAGGTAAAAAAGTGCCCGTCTGGCGCTCTAAGCTTTTACATGAATGCAGATAAGCCGAAGGAGTAAGCCTATTTAGGCACCATTTTTGTTTCGGTGTAATATCGCTTCATGCATTTATCAACCCACCAGGTGGTATCGCTTTTTGTATCCACAACCTGAAACGTATTCGGTATTTTTTCTATTGCAGGTATCGGGGCTAGCGGCTCTTTCAAAATTCTCGCCTGCCTTTGCAAAAATTCTGATTGATAAAGTTGAAAAGAACCATTTCTTACATCACTTATTATTTTGCGCGAATTACCTGAAAAAACCATCAGAACTACCGCCGTAAACGCCAGCAACATCACTCTGAAGTTAGTAATAACAGGACTTAACTTTTGATAGAGCCGATATTTTTCGGAAGCAGATAATAAAGTTGTCACCCACAAAATAATGAAGAAGGGGAAAACATAATTCATGGTTCTATGCTGTCCTAAAATACCGGTGGCCATATAGGGCAAAAACGCAGCCATAAAAACAGTAAACAAAAGCACGGCAAACAGAAACCGGTAATCAACTCTTTTTATTAAGCTGGCTTTCACCTTATCAGCATGTGCCACTACTATAAGACTAATAGCTAAAAATGGGATTGACAGACTCCACAAACCAATAAAGCGAATAGTTTGAAGAGAGGTGAAAAGAATTGAATGGATAAGATTGAATCTATCGGGAAAGACATTTTCCCGCGTAAAATTGCCTGGAGAGCCTATAACAAAAAGCGATGCGATTAAAGCGATTACAAAATGAATAGATAAAATACGGTAATGCCGTGCACCATTTTCCGCGCGGCCATTGTAAATTTTGAAATAAATAAGCGCGGCAAAATAATATGTGGGAATTAACCCTGCAGCTACTTCGTTAAAACCAGCTGAAACAATCAGTAATAATAGAGATATAGGGAAGTAGATATTCTTGTCCTCTTCAGATTTTAGAAGAGAGGAAAGAACAATTAACTGGAAAATAAAGCAAAGGCTACCCAAATGATAATTTACAATACCGATATACCAATAAACACCTTCGGTAATATTGGGGAGATAGCATAAATAGAATAGCGAAAAAAACAGGGCTACCAGCGCAGCATTAAGCGCACCGTTACCACGTCGCTTTACCAAGAAAAATATAAGAACAGCAGTGGCGACAATAGCAAAGACGGATATCCATCGATAAGCCGGTAAGCTTCCCCAAACAAGTGGATGGAAATTAACCAATACATCTGATGTATATCTGCCGTTCCAATGCAGGTATTGTTTTAGAAATTTTTGAGCGAACGAGATTTTTTCTGAGCCCGTCCAACCGAAGCAAAAGTCATCGGCAAAAGGCAGGACATAAAAACAGGTATATAGGTATGGCAGCAGGGCAACCAATAAGAAAAACAAAAGAAGAATCCTTGCCCTGCGCATAAAAAATAAGGGCCAACAATTATGTTGGCCCTGAAAATTACAATTTTATAAAGAAGTGAAGCTTACTTCAATTTAAAGGCAGCTTTTGTTTCGTTTATGGCGTTCAATTCTTCCCAAGGGAATAATTTTACTTTCATCTTAACTTCGTTCTTCTTGCCTTTGTTGAAGGTTTTTTCAACCACTTTGCTTTCGCGGCCCATGTGCCCGTAAGATGCAGTTTCCAAATAGATAGGGGTGCGCAGGTTAAAACGTTTTTCGATAAAGTAAGGGCGCAAATCAAATTCTTTCATTTTAAGAATCTTATTGGCTATTTCTCCATCGCTTAAATCAATTTTTGATGTGCCGTAAGTATTAACAAACAAACCAACCGGCTGTGCAACACCAATAGCATAAGCAACTTGCACCAATGCCTCATCGCAAACACCGGCAGCTACCAGGTGCTTGGCAATATGGCGGGTAGCATATGCAGCCGAACGGTCAACCTTTGAAGGGTCTTTACCCGAGAAAGCACCACCACCGTGTGCACCTTTGCCGCCATAGGTATCAACTATAATTTTTCTTCCCGTTAAACCGGTGTCTCCGTGCGGTCCACCAATAACAAACTTACCGGTTGGGTTAACGTGATACTTAATTTTATCATTAAACAATGCCTGTACACCCTTGTGGAATTTCTTCTTAACACGAGGAGTAAGAATATTGATAACATCATCTTTAATCTGCTTCAACATCACTGCGTCTTTTGCAAAGTCGTCGTGTTGGGTTGAAATAACGATGGCATCAATTCTAACCGGTTTGTTATGGTCGTCGTACTCAATAGTTACCTGGCTCTTTGCATCGGGACGTAAATACTTCATTACTTTCCCTTCGCGCCGAATAGCTGAAAGTTCACGCAGTAAAGTGTGAGCAAGTTCAAGTGCCAAAGGCATATAGTTATCAGTTTCGCGGGTTGCATAACCAAACATCATTCCCTGGTCACCGGCGCCCTGCTCTTCGGGTTTCTTTCTTTCAACACCCTGGTTAATATCGGCAGATTGCTCGTGAATAGCGGATAATATACCACAAGAGTTAGCCTCGAACATATACTCGGCTTTGGTATAACCAATTTTACGAATCACCTCGCGGGCAATTTCCTGAACATCCAAATAAGCATTACTCTTTACTTCGCCTGCTAAAACTACCTGGCCGGTAGTAACAAGAGTTTCACAGGCTACTTTAGACTGTGGGTCTTGCGCTAGAAAGTTATCAATCAACGCATCAGAAATTTGGTCAGCAACTTTATCCGGATGACCTTCGGAAACAGACTCGGAAGTGAATAGGTATGACATGTTTAGTTTAATTTATGAGGCGTGAAAATAACAAAATGATATGTACCAACAAGTAGGCTTTTTGAGGGAGGATGCGCTGAATAGGAATTATAAGGCCATTTAACGGGCTTATTATGGTAAATTCCACTCTATTGAGCGGGCAAACAAGCTATCAATTACTTACCATTAAATACCTTGAACACACGTCGGGTATTATCGGCAAAGATTATTTCGGCTAAATAAATACCACCGCTAAACTGGTCCATACTGATACTGCCGGAGGTAGTGATTGAGCGCTCATTTAACAACTCACCCTCAACATCGTACAACCGAACGCTTTTTAGCAAATGTTCACCATCGCCCTGTACAGTAAGTTGCCTGCCCACTAAATAAACCTTTAGGTTTTTATCGCCAGGCTCATCGATTCCTAGAGGATAAAGTATCGTGGTAGTTTTGCTGAGGCTATCAACACTGCTTACAGGATTACCGTTATAGTTGTATATAGGCCAAATAACAACACCCGACGAACCAATGATAAAAGGGGGCGTTAAAATGTGAATTATTAAGGACTTGGTAATTGAGTTGTTGCCGGGTATACTCTCGTTAACAGCGTAACCCGTATCCACAAAAGCCTGAAGGCTGGTATCTGCAACAAAGTAAAGGCCGTTTATCTTGGCAGCAATTTGTACGGGGCCGTTGTATGCAAAGGAGCTGTCGTTATGGATAGTAAGGTTTATGTTGAAAACATCTCCGGCATGAAGGGTATCAGGAAAGCTGGCAAGAAAATTAGTATCAATTCTTAAAACAGTAAGCTGCGCTTTTAACGATCCCAGACAAAACAACCCTGCCAAAAACAAAATCAGCTTCATTTTTTTCATGCCTCTATAATTTGAATTTTCCACGTGCATTTTTAAGTCTTTTAAACATGTTTTTACCTTCCCGAATATAAAATAAAAATAGCGAATGCAACATTAATCAATTACCGGTCACTAATTTTTGCCAACTTAAAAACCCTTCTGCTGTTATCGTTAAGTATTATTTCGGCCAAATAACACCCCGAGGAGTATTTATTCATTGGAATAACCAAGGTGGAAAATAAGCCCTGCTCAAATAGCAATTGACCTCCAATATCATAAATTCTTACACGCTTAACAGAATTTTCGGCATCGGCATTTATCCATAATTGCTGTTGATTTATATAAACCTCTAATTTTGAGGCAGAAACGGGGACTGTGCCGGCGGGAAAAGTTACTTCAATGGCATAAAAGAGAGAGTCGTAGGTGGCAGCGTGGGATATGGGCCATATTACCACTGCCGAGGACCCAATTGTTTGAAACGAGGGGAGATTAAAATTTACGGTTAATTGCCTCAAAACAGAGTCGTGGGGAGCAAGGTTAAGGCTTTCGACCGGAAGGTAAAAGCCGTGGTCGATAGTGTCGGCAATGTAAACGGTACCATTTACTGTATACTTCAACGCTACAGAATCATTAAAGATTGAGTCGCCGTAATTGTGGATATACAAATTGAAGTGCTGTGCTGCAGTATCCAGCAAAGCAATTTGTGTAGGGAAACTATCAATAGTTACACCCAATTTCGCCTGCCCGGTGATGTGGCATGAAATAAATAATACACCTGCTAAAAAAAGTAACTTAAGGGGCTTCATACGTTTATTTTAAATTTTAATTACCACAAAACATTTGCCGAACCGCATCCATTATATACCTTATCTGGCTATATAATTCTCAACCTTAAAACGTAGACGGATAAAAGTAGCGAAAGGAAAGTTTGTTTTAAGAAAAATTCATTTTTATCTTACACTTCCAAACGAAGGTTATTTATGGACATAATCAACCAGATAATAGAGAAGTTAAGTAAAGAGGAAATACGAAACTTCAAACTTTTTTACGGACGGTCTGCATCCTCTGAAGATAGAAAGGACCTTGCGCTTTTTAATTATATCCGCGCATCGGGCGATAAATTTGATGAGCAAAAGGCTATTAAAAAACTGGATTATAACCTGGAAAATAAGAACAACTATTACCGGTTAAAAAACCGGTTAATAGAAGATATAGGCGATAGCCTTTTGTTACTGCATACCCATAAAAATGAACTGTACGAACTGTTACAGTTTGTACAGTTGTTCTATATTTATTACTCGCGCAATCTCTATAAAACCTGCCTGTTTTATTTGCGCAAGGCCGAGCGGCTAGCCAACTCTATCGAGAACTATGAGCTGCTGGATGTGGTGTATGCAAACTTTATCCGCTTATCCGCTAACATGATTGAGATTGAACCTTCGGTTTATATAGAAAAGCGTAGCAGCAATGCGGTCATTATTGGCAATCTACGCGAGTTGGATGATATTCTCGCTACGCTTTCTTATCGCTTAAAGGTCTCCCAAAATTTTGGCTCTCAGGATAAAGATTTACTGAAACAACTGCAGGGCAAAGTAAAGGATATATCAAAGCGCACTACATCGGGTTTTGGAAAAAACCTGGAGGCACGTATCTACCATGCGCTGAGCAAAATATTTTTACAGCAGCATAACTATCCCGCTCTCGAAAAACTGGTGAAAGAAAGCTACCAGAAATTTGAGAAGGAAAAATGGTTTGACAAATCAAACCATGAGTTGAAATTGCAAATGTTAACCTATTGTGCCAATGCTTTATATAAAATTGGTAGTGAGAAGCTACAAAGAGACGGATATCAAAAATTAGAAGGGGAAAAGTTTAATGAGTCGCTGGAGTATGCCGAAAAACTGGGTGAAGAAATACAGGCTTATGGTAAACTGCATTATGAAAAGTACCTGTTTTTTTATTACAACGCCCGCTATTTGAATTACTCTGTACTCGATCCACAGCACGCCCTAAAAGTTTTGGACGAGTTTGAACGCGAAATGCGAAAGAAGGAAAATACCTATTACGACTTCTTTATTTATCTAAACCGCGCTGCTACATTGTATGATATTGGCCGATATAAAGATTCGCTAAAGAGTTTAGTGCGACTATACATTAACGATAGTTACGAAAAGGCGGACAAGTCATTTAAATTAAAAATAGAGGTTTGCGAGCTGATTATAACCTTTGAATCGAGCGATAATGAGACGTTGCAATACCGTTTGGCACAGGTTAAAAAGGCTTTTGCCTCACTAAAAAGTGAGCCTCAGTTTAAGCGCGATTTTGAAATTATACAGCTAATTGAAGACATGAGCCAGGTTGCAGATTATAAGCGCGATGATAAGATACAAAAGAAAATAGGCCAAATGCTCAAAGCTAAATTTGATGCTGCCGAGACTGATGCCGAGATTATAAAGTACCAGCGATGGTTGGGTGAGAAGTTGAAGAAGTAACTATGGTTATTAGCATCGATAGGTTGCCTATCTTCAATAAACATGAGCAGGATCATGTTTTTGACATATGCCCTTTTAGTTTATTTACATAGTCGTTTATTGTCATACCGGGGGGTATTGGCAATAAACTTCAAGCTTGGGCAGTAATGCTCAAGCTATTTTTTTGTATATCCACTATGGTTCTTTTACATTTTCATTGGGTAAACCGGCCCAAATGTTTTATATAACACAGATTGTCAAAATATGACCACAATCATATTTTCGGATAATCGCGTTTCATTTTCTTTACATCGTATTTACTACCATACCGGGGGGATTGGTAGTAAATTTAAAGCCCGGGCAGCAATGTCCGGGCTTATTTTTTGTACCTATCTAAGCACTAAGATTTATTAGTAATCGAGTAGCTCTGCAATAGCTTCTGCCACCTTCTCAATGTTAGGCAACATAGCTTTCTCCAGATTTTCATTTAATGGTATAGCTGGCGTATTTACTGAGCCAATAATTTTTACCGGTGCGTCAAGATTGCGGAAACAATTCGCCGAAATTCTACCTGCCAAAGCCTCGGCAAATGAATGGGTTATAGTTTCTTCAGTAAGCACCAACACCTTGCCATGCTGTTTTACCGAAGCATATATAGCTTCTTCATCCAACGGGTTCAATGTGCGAAGGTCCACAACTTCAACCTGGCCCTCAAAACGTTTAGCGGCGTTGGTAGCCCAATGCACGCCCATACCATAGGTAATTATGGTCATTGAGTTTCCATTCTCTTTAGCCTCGTCACTCGCTTGCAATGCAATCCGGGCTTTTCCAAGTGGGATGATATAGTTTTCATCAGGCTCAACAGTTTTTGCCTCCTGGGTGCCCGGTACTTTACTCCAGTATAATCCCTTATGCTCTAGCATCACAACAGGGTTGGGGTCGTAAAAAGCTGCTTTAAGCAAGCCCTTCATATCGGCTGCATTACTGGGGTAAACAACCTTTATTCCTTTTATCTGAAGCAAGAAACTTTCTATACTGCTGCTGTGATAAGGCCCCCCGCTTCCGTAAGCGCCAATAGGTATGCGTATTAATGTTTGCACCGGGTACTTGCCATTAGTCAAATAACACGAACGCGAAACCTCGGTAAACAACTGGTTCATGCCCGGGAAAATATAATCGGCAAATTGCACTTCAACAATTGGCTTGCATCCGGTAGCACTCATCCCCACCGTTGAACCCACAATGTAGGCCTCCATAATAGGGGTATTGAAAACGCGCTCATCGCCGTATTTTTTGGCTAGTAGTGCGGCCTCTCTAAACACTCCTCCAAGTTCTCCTCCAACATCTTGCCCGTAAAGCAATGCCTCAGGATGTTTGCGCATAATTTCATCAACCGCATGCAGCGCTGCATCAACCATAACTACTATCCCCGAATCTTTAGGTGAGCGGTTACCATGCTCTTCGGTAATTGGAGTCGGAACAAAAATATGTGTGGTCAAATCTTCGGCCGTTGGGTTGGGCTCTTTAATTGCGCGCTCAAAATCTTTATTTACCGCCTCTCGCGCATCATCTTCTATTCTCTTAATTTCTTCCGGTTGAAGAATGCGCTCGCTTAATAAATGCTTCCTTAAATGGATAAATGGGTCGCGGGCAGCATCACTTTCCAAATTCTCCTTACTTCGATACCATTCCTTTCTTACACCAGAAGTATGATGGTTCAACAATGGCACTTTGGCATGCACCAAATAGGGGCCGCGATGATTGCGCACATAACTCATAACCCGCCCAAGCGCATCATAGCATTCGGCAAAATCAGTACCGTTTATGCTCTCAACTTTCAGGCCTGTAAAACCTTTAGCAAAATCAGGTGCATCCTGCGCCCGTATTTCTGATGAATGGGCCGATATATCCCACTCATTATCCTGCACTAAAAATATAATGGGGTATTGATGCAAAGCCGCCATTTGTAAGGCTTCGCTTACCTCTCCCTCGGTCATTGAGCCATCTCCTAATGAGCATATTACCAAGGGCTCTTCCCCTCTTTTATATTCAACCAGTTTCTGGCTCTCTTTGTATTGCAAACCTTGGGCAGCACCGGTTGCCGGTATGGCCTGCATGCCTGTTGCCGACGACTGGTGCGGTATCTTCGGTATGTCGGGCCTGGTAGAACTTGGGTGGCAATAGTAAGTTCTGCCTCCTGAAAAATAATCTGTTTTTTTAGCCAGCAGTTGCAGCATCAAATCAAAAGGAGTAAAACCAACACCAAGCAACATCGAATCATCGCGATAATAAGGAAAAATAAAATCCTGTGACTTGAGGTGAAAGGCCGTAGCTAATTGAATCGCCTCATGGCCCCTTGACGTGGCATGCACATATTTGGAGCAAATATCCTTGCGCTCTTCAAACAATTCCGACATGGCCTTTTCGGTGCACATCAGACGGAACGCTTTTAGGAGGGTTTTCTTATCAGGTTTCAATCTTGCTAATTAGTATGGGCTAAAATAATATTACAAACCAACTCTCTCCGTATTTCTACCCTAAGTATTCTTAAGTATTCCTTTGCGCTCTTAGCGTTCTTCGCGGTAAAATGTATTAAACTTACTTTACCTCAAAATCAAACACTTTCTCATCTTCCAAAAATCCCTCTAATCTGTCCCCAATTTTAACGGGGCCCACACCTGCCGGTGTACCAGTAAATATCAAATCGCCTTGCTGTAGCGTAAAAAACTGCGAGGCATAGGCAATTATTTTTTCAAAGCTAAAAATCACATCGCCGGTGTTGCCTTTTTGCACTTCAACGCCATTTAAGTTCATTGAGAAATTAATGTTCTTGAATTTAGGCTTTCTGAACTCACCTAACACCGCCGAGTGGTCGAAGGCCTTGGCAATTTCCCATGGCAGGCCTTTTGCTTTTTGTTGAGCCTGCAAATCGCGGGCGGTAAAGTCAATACCTACGGTTACTTCGCTGTAATATTTATTGGCAAACTTTTCTTCAACGTACTTTCCCTGCTTGCTAATTTTAAGCACTATCTCGGTTTCGTAGTGCAGGTCCTTACTCCATTCAGGTATGTAAAATGGTTTGTTATCCTTTAAAAGCGCCGTTTGTGGTTTAATAAACACAATGGGCTTATCGGGCAATTCGTTCTTCAACTCTTTGGCGTGTTCGCTGTAGTTACGCCCTATGCAAATTATTTTCATTCGGAAAATTTATACCTACTTATTATACTTACTCATAGCCCTTTCAATCCCTTCAAACATAAAACTATTAATAGCCTCATTGGCAATCTTAATCCTCTCATCCAATAGCTTTTGCTCTGGCGCATTCCAGGTACCTAATACATAGTTTACCTGGTGCCCTTTGGCAAACTCACTACCAACACCAAAACGCAGGCGCGGGTAATTATTATTACCCAATGTGGCATCAATATCTTTTAACCCGTTATGCCCACCATCGCTACCCTTCATTCTTACTCTTATAGAGCCAAACGGAATAGCCAGGTCATCTAAAACAACCAATAAATTTTGTTGTGGAATTTTCAATTCTGTCATCCAGTACCTTACCGCTTTGCCACTTAGGTTCATGTAAGTGGTGGGCTTTATCAGGTAAATATTTTTGCCGCGGCTTCTGTATTCGGCAAAAAAAGCAAGGCGCTCCAGTTTAAATGGAGCGCCTTGAGTATTAGCTAAACTATCCAAAATCTTAAATCCAATATTGTGTCGTGTGTTTTCGTACTCGGGGCCTATATTTCCTAAACCTGCAATCAGAAAACTCATTTCACTCAATTAAGATTTACTTTTTGTCTTTGCCTTTATCCTTGTCTTTATCAGCAGCCGGGGCAGCAGCAGCAGGTGTAGCACCAGCAGCCGGAGCAGCAGCGGCTGCAGCAGCAGTCGGAACTTCTTCTTTAACCGCACGTGGTATCTGCACTTTTGCAAACGGATTAGACGGAGCATGTAGGATGGTTACACCCGGTATTACTATGTCTTTTATTCTTTTGATATCGCCTAACTGCATAGCAGCAACGTCTACCTCAATAACACTTGGTATATCTTTAGGCAATGCCAGTATGTTCAGTTTTTTGAACGCGATTTCAAGCACACCACCATCGGTAATACCTTTAGGGGTACCTTTCAGTTTCAATGGTATGGCAACTTTTACTTTAACGTTGTCAACCATTTCCTGAAAATCAAGGTGCAACAAGCCACCTAAAATCGGTTCATACTGCGAATCTTTTACGATTGCGGTATAAGTCTTTCCATCTAAATTAATTTCAGCCACACGAAAATCCGGTGTGAAGATCAATTTGCGGAAAGCTGATGTTGGAGCATAGAAGTTTAAAGTTTCTGTGCCTCCGTAAAGGTTGCAAGGTGTGTTTCCTGCCTTGCGCAGTGCACGCGTAGCCTTCTTACCTAATTCGGTTCTTGGCGTGCCGTTGATTACTACTTTTTCCATTTTAAAACTGCGTTTTATGTGAATGAATAAAAAAACTTTTAATGCCCGTGTTTAAACCGATGGGGTTAAAAACAACGAGTGAATACTCTTATGCTCGTGCGTGTTTCTGATTGCCTGTGCAAACAGTTTAGCCACGCTCAATACCTTTATTTTTTTGCCCTTGTAAGCACTGCTTAGCGGTAATGTATTTGTTACAATCAACTCGCTCAACTTACTATTCTCAATATTCTCATAAGCCTTGCCCGAAAGCACCGCGTGTGTGCAAAATGCCCTTACACTCTTGGCTCCTTTATCAATTACCATGCTGGCTGCGTTGCAAAGCGTGCCACCGGTATCAATCATATCATCAACCAGCACAACATCTTTACCTTCTACACTGCCTATTAACGTCATTTCGGCAATTTCATTGGCGCGTTTGCGGTATTTATCGCAAATAACCATTTCGGCGTTAAAATGCTGGGCGTAAATACGGGCGCGTTTAACACTACCCACATCAGGCGAAGCAAAGCATAGGTTATCCCACTTTTGCTTTTGTATATAAGGAACAAAAATGGCCGAACCATTTAAGTGGTCAACCGGTATATCAAAAAAGCCTTGTATCTGGCCTGCGTGTAAGTCCATGGTCATTACGCGGTCAGCACCAGCAGCAGTCAATAAATTAGCTACCAACTTAGCACCAATACCCACACGCGGACGGTCTTTTCTGTCCTGGCGGGCATAGCCAAAATAAGGGATAACTGCAGTAATATAATCGCTCGAAGCCCTGCGTAAAGCATCAATCATCATCAACAACTCCAGCAGGTTATCGCCGGGGGCATTGGTGTTTTGAATAATAAACGTAAACGAACCTCTTACCGACTCCTTAATCTCTGGCTGAAACTCGCCATCACTAAACCTCAAAACATCCATTTTACCAAGGGCCTGGCCATAGTGGTCTGCAATGTCCTCAGCCAGGTATCTTGTGCTGGTACCGCTAAATAGTTTTACGTCAGTTGTAAGTAACATGGGCTTGCCTTTTTAAAAAGGACTGCAAAGATAACTTTTCAGAGCAAAAATCCAATTGAAATAGAGAGAATAAGCGGGTTAAATGTTGGGGCAAGTTATATGGTCAAAGGGTATTGGGTGGGTCTCACTTTTTAAAGTTATTTACATTGATTATCAATCATTTACGTGATTTTTAAGTCAAAATGAGACCCACCTTCTTTACTTTGCGGTCCTTTGCGCCCTCTGCGCGAACCTGTATTTGTATTCTGCCTTTCAACTGTAAACCGCCAACCGTAAACTGAAAACTGTTACTAAATTTACCCCATGCCTCCTGAATTTAAACTCGAACCCGAAAAGTGGATTGAACGCTATGCCGATGCGCTCTTTGCCTACACCTTCGCCCGCATTAACCGGCAGGATGTGGCTGAGGATTTGGTTCAGGACACTTTCTTTAGCGCGTTAAAAGCTAAAGACACGTTTCAGTTTAACAGCTCCGAAAAAACCTGGCTCATTGCCATTTTAAAGCGCAAAATCATTGATTACTACCGCAAAAAGTCTACCCAAAACGAGCTTAACATTTTTGATAAAAACACGAAAGATGATTTTATGAATCATTTTTTCGAAGCCGATGGCCGCACTGACCATTGGACGGACGCCAATAGCCCGCACGACTGGGGTAAAGACTTTGAAACC
>CAIOTH010000080.1 GCA_903861145.1 uncultured Bacteroidota bacterium
AATCGTCGAGGTATTAATTACAACGCCTGCTTAAGCCCCGATGGAAAAACATTTACGCACCTTGCATTTATGGAAACCGAGGAGGACAATAATATGCTGTTGCAGTTACCTTCCTTTATAAACTTTCAAACGCAGTTAAAGACCAGTGGGCTAGAGTCGCCACCAAAACAGGAACTATTAACTTTGGTAGGTTCGTCAAAAAATATCTTTCATTCATAAATAATACAAACCATGAAAAACAAAATCGGCACTAAAGAAAAACCACTGGTTTTAAAAACACCACCGCTATCGTCGGAATACACGATGCATGTTGATGAAAAAGATGGCAAGGAAATTTTGGTTTGTACCGTTGGCAAAACGGTTTTGCACTACGATTACCGTGCGCTTGCTGATTTACATGCCATGCTAAAAAAACACGGCGACTGGATGGACCTTGGCAGCGCTGATGAACAAAAACCAGCTAAAGAAGGAACCGTTGAAGCCTGGGGCCGCAGCGAGAAAAACCCGGTGGGTGGCTGGTATGGTTTAAAGAAAGGCCTACGCGGGCGTTTTGGTATGTATATACCGCCTTTGATGGAGGCTTTAGGATTAGCCGAAGTTACGCATGAGGCAAAGGGGAATAAGATGCGGGCGAAGTAAGGGCACTCCCAGCTAACGTCATTGCGAGAAGGCTTTGCGACGAAGCAATCTGGTATTTAGTAATTTTGGGTATGAAGCACAAAAGATGATACGGGGCGGATGCGTTTATATCATGACGAATGAAAGGCATACCGTGTTTTATGCTGGAGTTACCTCAAACCTACTAAAGCGCGTTGACGAACATAAAGCAAAGCTTTATCCAAGTAGTTTTACCGCAAAATATAAGTGCGACAAGCTGGTGTACTATAATTTCTATCCGCGCATTGAAGAAGCTATTAGCGCCGAAAAGCAAATTAAAGCTGGTAGCAGGCAAAAGAAGATAGACTTGATAAAGGCCTTGAATCCGGAGTGGAAGGATTTATATACCGAATTGATTTGACATACTTTAAAGCTCCACGAATACCAGATTGCTTCGTCGCAAAGCCTCCTCGCAATGACGCGATTTTCTTTCTTAGTGCCTTAGTGGTAAATGTATTATTAAATCCCCAATGCCTTTACAACCGCATCAATATCACCCAGTAAATTGGCCGAGGTGTTGCGCACAAATTTTTTGCCGGTTATAATTTCGTATAGCTCGATGTAGCGATCGGTAATAGTATTTACAAATTCATCGGGCATTACCGGCATTTGCTGGCCGTCTTTTCCCTGAAAGCCGTTGGCCATTAGCCACTCGCGCACAAACTCTTTACTCAATTGTTTTTGAGGCTCGCCTTTGCGCTGGCGCTCGTCAAACCCCTCTAAATAAAAATAGCGCGATGAGTCGGGGGTGTGTATTTCGTCAATCAACATCACCTTTCCTTCGCTAATACCAAATTCGTATTTGGTATCCACCAAAATCAATCCACGGTCGTTGGCCATTTGCTGGCCGCGGGCAAATATAGCGCGGGTGTAGTCTTCCATTTGGGTATAAATAGCTTCGTCTACCAACCCTTTGCCCAAAATATTTTCGCGGCTAATATCCTCATCATGGCCTTCAACCGCTTTGGTTGAAGGAGTAATGATTGGGTTAGGCAATTTGTCGTTTTCTTTCAATCCCTCAGGCAAAGCAACGCCACATAAAACACGCTTACCGGCTTTGTATTCGCGCGCGGCATGGCCGGCTAAATAACCACGAATAACCATTTCAATACGCACCGGTTCGCAGCGTTTACCTATTGATACATTTGGGTGCGGGGTAGCAAGTAACCAGTTAGGCACAATATCCTGCGTGGCTTTTAAAAAGTGTGCTGCAATTTGATTCAGCACCGCGCCTTTGTGCGGTATGGGTTTTGGCAAAATATGGTCGAATGCCGAAATGCGGTCGGTGGCAATAACTACCAGTTTATCGCCAATAGTATAAACATCGCGAACCTTGCCATGGTAAACATGGGTTTGGCCCTTAAATTCGAAATTAGTTTCTCTGATGGTTTGCGTTACCTCTGTCATCTCCGTCTTTGCTTTCATTCAGCTTTTCGTAAGCCTTAATAATTTCCTTCACCAAACGGTGGCGCACAACGTCGCTTTCGTTCAGTTTTATAGTAGCTATTCCTTCAATAGGCGAAAGAATTTTTAATGCAGTAAATAAGCCCGAGTGCACCTTCGGTGGAAGGTCAATCTGTGTAGGGTCGCCGGTTATAACACATTTCGAATTGGCACCAATACGGGTTAAAAACATTTTTAACTGCATATCGGTACAGTTCTGCGCCTCATCAAGCAATATAAACGAGTAGTCCAAAGTTCTACCGCGCATAAATGCCAGCGGGGCCACTTCAATAATGCGGTTCTCCATATAATACGTCAGCTTATCGGCCGGTATCATGTCATCCAGTGCATCGTATAGCGGACGCAGGTATGGGTCAATTTTTTCTTTCAAATCGCCGGGTAAAAAACCAAGGCTTTCGCCGGCTTCAACTGCGGGGCGGGTCAAAATTATTTTCTTAACGTTCTTTTCTTTCAAAGCACGCACGGCCAAAGCTACAGCAGTGTAAGTTTTACCGGTACCTGCAGGCCCAATGGCAAAAAGAATATCATTCTTCTCGCTCTCTTTCACCATCAGGTGCTGGTTCTCGGTACGGGCGCGTACCACGTGGCCGTTGTTACCATAAACAATTATGTTGCTGGTATCTTTATCCTTTTTATCGCGGGCCTTATCCTCGTCACTATTCATAATAGTGTCGATATTATCCTCACTTAGCTTACCAAAGCGCTCAATGTGGTCAACCATGCGTTCCACTTTTTGTTTAAAGGTGGCTATATCACCCTCGCTACCTTCGGCTTTAATGGTGTTGCCGCGCGATACCATGCGCAGGGTAGGAAAGCTTTTTTTAATAAAATTGAACCGTGTATTGTTAACTCCGAAGAAATCTATCGGGTCAACACCTTCTATGTTTAGGGTAAGTTCTGTCAAACTTGTTGGGGTTTTGTTTAACAAACTTACAGGTTTTTAAAACGCTTGTACTGTATAGCAAAATATATCTATCCACATATTTTTCCACTTAGCGCGGTTTTTTTGTAGTTGCTTTTAACCCACATTTGTTAATTCAACAATTGAATATGGCCACAATGGCACTTAATTAGGATGTTTCAAATTATAAAACAAATACATTTTTAGCCACAAAGGCACAAAGAAAAATGCGAAGAAATACTGTAAATAAGAATGCCAAATCCAGGCATCTTGCGTAAAGTCTTTCTTCATAAAACTTTGTGTTCTTAGTGTCTTAGTGGCAAAAATTGAATTAAAAAACATGGCACTGATAACCATTACATCTGACCTGGGCACACGCGATTTTTACGTCGCCGCCCTTAAGGGTGCCATTATCAGCAACAGCGGTTTGGTAAATATTGTTGATATAACCCACGATGTTAAGCCTTTCGATATTAAGGAGGCTTCATTCACTGTAAAAAGTGTTTTCCGTTATTACCCCAAAGGCACTATACACATTGTGCACGTAAATAGCACCGATGGCAAGGACAAACTTTTGCTGGCTGAGGTTGATGGGCATTATTTCATTAGCTTCGATAACGGATTTTTATCGCTGGCCTTTGAGCGTATGCCGCACGAAACTTACGAGATAAATGCCGAGATACTTGAAGGCGCTTCACTGCTTTACGAAGATGCCATTGGCCAGGTTGTTAACCTGTTGGTAAAAGAATACCAACCCACCGACTTTGCACATCTTACCACCGAGACTATTAACCTGCGCTTAATGCAGCCTATTACCAGCAGCGGCTCAATACGGGGAACGATTATCAATATTGATAACTTCGGAAATGCTATAGTTAATATCACCCGCCCCATGTTCGACCAGTTTATCGGCGACCGGCGCTTTTCAATACTGGCCAATGTTGGTACTACCAAAGAGATAAGCAAAAAATACGGCGATGTTGACGAAGGCGATATGGTTTGCCTGTTTAATACCAGCGGTTACCTTGAAGTAGCCATCAATAAAGGAAAGGCCGAAAACCTGCTAGGCCTTAAAATTGATTCGCCGGTGTTGGTTTTAGCGGATTAGGTTAGGCGCTTATGGAATAACAAGACTGCCAACATCTATTTTGCATGCTTCGTATTTTCCGCAAATATTATACTCCAGGCCTAATAAGCCTTATTGTTTTGCCGGTGCTTTGCTATGCCCATCTTCATAAATATCTTCACCCTAAAAAGGAATATGCTTTACAGCTTCATATGCCCAGCAGGAACAGCCCTTTTTTTAATTTTCACAATTTCCCACCAAAACGCATTTATCAAAGAATCGAATTATCTGGTAAACCGACACTTGATAGTATTAGCTTGTCAACTAGCGCCGGGCTCATTAGAAACATGATAATCGAGAAGGATACCATCAACGGTATTTGTGTTTATTTAAACAAGAACATGAACTACCAATCTTTTATCACCTTACTTGATATTTGTGAATTCGAAAAGGCAAACGTTTTTGGAATGGTAGATGATAACTTTTGGATTGCGCCCGTAGCCAATTCTTCCAAACCCGCAGATATCCTTATAATACGAGATCCTTATATTAGACTATAAAGAAAAATACTTAGGGGCGAATAATTATTCGCCCCTGCATACACAATTCTATTTAACCTCTTCCACCTTCTTAACCCGCATATAATAGTTTTGCAGTTTGCTCACCTTTTGCATTTCGTTTTTCTGGTCATCGGGTTTGGTTTCAATATCTTTTAAGTTACTGTTGTAGCTGCTGATTACTGAATCCTGCATTACCATTTCTTTGCTGGATGCAAATTTGGCCATGTTGCTTTTGGTATAGCCCTGGGTGTTTTCGCCCATTTTGCGGGCCTTGTCATAATTCCGGTCATCAACTGCTTTCATCGCTTTCTCCAACATATCATTCGATTCGAACATGGTACATTGTTGCATAACGCGCTCGCTAAAGTTTTTGAGGTAAAGATCGCGGTCGGTAACCGGTTTCATTACGTTCATGTTATCAATGGCCTTTGGTGTACCGTTATCGGTTGCATCGTTAAAGCTGAGACGCGTGGCAAAAGCGAGATCGGTATTGGTGCCTTTTTTAATTTTGAATTTAACCAATACAGCTTTGGTATCGTTGGCAAAAATGTCTTTCAGGTTAATGGTCATTTGGTTTTTGTCCATATCGTAATTGCCACCGTAAACACGCATAATACTAACGCCGGCAGGGAGTGTAAATGTTAGCTGTGCTTGTTGAGCTACTACCGCAAGCAAGCCATTCACTTCTTTTTCTAAAATGCCGGGTATCTGGTCGGGCTCTTTAATGTAGTAGTAATTGCCACCGCCGTTTTCGGCAATTTTGGTCATTAGGTTTTCGTTATAGTCGGTACCTACGCCAAAAGTGCTTATGCTAATACTTTCGGTGTTAAACCATTTTTTAGCAGTGTTGGCAAGAACGGTAAGATCAGTGACTCCCTCGTTAGCAAGGCCATCGCTTAGTAACAATACGCGATTTACATAACCGCTGCGGTACGATTTTTTAACCTGGTTAAATCCCTCCATCATTCCACCACCAAGGTTGGTGCTTCCACCGGTAACTATATTATCTATAATATCGTGTAGCGCCTTTTTATCGGTAACTGCCACCGATTTTTGCAGCACGCCAACATTCGATTCGTAAACTACGATAGAAAGCATATCCTTATCGTTCAATCTATCTACCAAAAAGCCTGCGGCTTTCTTTACATTGGCCAGTTTAGCGCCTTCCATAGAGCCGCTGCGGTCTATTACCAGCGATATGTTTAATGGCAGTCGTGGCTTGCCGGCAGGTGTATAATTATCGGCCTTTACTTCGGCATACAAAAAGCCGGTGTTGTTTGCAGTGTCGCTAACCAGGTAGAAGTTCTGTCCCATTTCGGAGGTAAGTGTAAGCAGGCCCGCTTTGTTGGTCATATGCTGGCCGGCGTAACCAACGCCATCGGGTATTTGGTAGTATTCATCATCGGCCATAACTATTGGTGCGGGCGATGGTGGTGCGGGTGCAGACAAGGGCCTAACGGGTTTAAAAGCAAACGAGAAGAAGAAGAAAAGGAAAACAACTGCGGCGCCAACGGCAAGCATTAAGCGCCTGGTGGTAAGGATTGGTTTCATGTGTGTTGGATTTTATATCCAACGACGCTGTAATTTTAGAATTGCATAAAATTTGGAGGGGATTAACTTTAGTTAACAGCGGGTGATGGATGAAATTTTACTTAATTACACATATCGAAATTTTGTATCCAACCTTCACCCAATTTCTTCTTACCTTACACTCCTCAAACATGCCATATCGGCTTTTGGCACAGCAATTGACCTTTATGGGTTCCTTGTTAATATAAAAAGCAACACATTACGATGAATATGATGGAATTTATGAACGAACCACTTAGCGACGACGAGGTTGAGTTTTTACCTATTTTACCCGAAGAAGACGGCCAGGACGGCAAAAAATTAGCCATTCCGGATATATTACCCCTGTTGCCGTTACGCAATACCGTGCTGTTTCCGGGCGTAGTTTTGCCAATAACCATTGGGCGCGATAAGAGCATTTTGGCGGTCAAAGAGGCATATAAAACGAATAAACTGATAGGGGTTGTCGGTCAAATTGACGGCAATATTGAGGAGCCTGAGTTTAAAGATATTTTTACCATAGGCACCATTGCCCAGATTTTGCGCATGATAAAAATGCCCGATGGTTCAACCACGGCTATTATTCAAGGCCGCACTCGATTTATTACCAAAGAGCTGGTTCAATCGGAACCGTTTATTACCGCGCGCATTGAGGTTTTAAACGATATCATCCCTGCGAACGATAAAGAGTTTGATGCCAGCATGATGAGCATTAAGGAGCTTGCCGGCACCATTATTAAGCTTAACCCGCAAATGCCCAGTGAGGCGGCTATAGTGCTTAAAAATATTGTTAGCCCTGTTACGCTAACGCACTTTATATCAAGTAACCTAAGCATAACAATTGCCGAAAAGCAAAAGCTGCTTGAGATTGCCGATATGAAGGAGCGCATAAAAATTGTGCTTGAATACCTGAATAAAGAGATACAGGTGCTGGAAATGAAAAACCAGATACAAGGCAAAGTGCGCCAGGAAATTGACAAACAACAACGTGACTACTTCCTTTCGCAACAGCTAAAAACGATACAGGAAGAGTTGGGCATGAACTCATCTGACAAAGATGTTCAGCGTCTGCGCGAGAAGGCCGGAAAAATGACGCTGCCTGTAAAAGTGAAGGAGCAGGTTGATAAGGAGTTGGATAAGATACAGCGCATGAACCCCGCTGCCGCCGAGTACTCGGTTATATTAAACTACGTTGACCTGATACTTGATTTGCCATGGGGCATTTACACGCAGGATAATTTTAATATTAAGAACGCTAAAAAGGTTTTAGATAAAGACCACTACGGTATTGATAAAATAAAGGAGCGCATATTAGAATATCTGGCCGTGCTGAAGCTAAAGGGCGATATGAAAAGCCCGATACTTTGTTTGGTAGGCCCTCCGGGTGTGGGTAAAACATCGTTGGGCAATTCGATAGCGAGGGCGTTGGGTAGAAAGTACGTGCGTATATCGTTAGGCGGTTTGCATGATGAGGCCGAAATACGTGGGCATCGTAAAACCTATATTGGCGCTATGCCGGGAAGAATTATACAGTCGTTGAAAAAGGCCGGAAGCTCGAACCCTGTATTTATTTTAGATGAAATTGATAAAGTGGGCAGCGATTATAAAGGCGACCCAAGCAGTGCTTTGCTTGAAGTATTAGACCCTGAACAAAACAGCAGTTTTTACGATAATTATTTAGAGTTAGAATACGACTTAAGCCGCGTGCTTTTTGTGGCTACAGCCAACTCGCTGCAAACACTGCAACCAGCGCTGCGCGACCGGATGGAAATTATACCCATTGAGGGTTACTCGATTGAAGAGAAAATGGAAATTGCTAAGCGCCACCTATTGCCTAAACAAATTGGCAACCACGGTTTAAAACCCAAGCAGGTGCAAATTGGCGATAAGGTAATGGAGCGCTTAATTGAAGAATACACCAAAGAAAGCGGCGTACGCGAACTTGACCGCCAACTGGCATCGGTTATGCGGAATGTGGCTAAGAAGGTAGCTGGTGAGGAAAAATACAACCCAATTATTAAGGACGAGGAGTTAACTAAAATATTGGGGCCTGAAAAATTTGATAAGAGTATCTATACCGAGGAAAACATGCCAGGTGTATCGATAGGCCTTGCATGGACACCGGTGGGTGGCGATATTTTGTTTATTGAATCGACACTTAGTAAAGGTACCGGTGCTATTACCTTAACCGGTAACCTGGGCGATACTATGAAGGAATCGGCTACTACGGCGGTAACTTTTTTAAAGGCTAATGCCGATAAGTTTTTTATTAACCCCGATATTTTTAGCAAGGTGAATGTGCATTTGCATTTTCCTGATGGAGGCGTGCCGAAGGATGGGCCGAGTGCCGGTATTACGATACTTACTTCGTTGGCCTCGTTGTTTAGTCAGCGCAGGGTGAGGCCTTATTTGGCTATGACCGGTGAGATAACGTTACGTGGCAAAGTAATGCCGGTGGGTGGTATTAAAGAGAAGATACTGGCCGCCAAGCGCGCCGGCATTAAGGAAATTATTATGTGCGAGCGCAATAGTAAGGACGTTGAGCAAATAAACCCTGATTACATCAAAAACATGAAATTTCATTACGTAAAAACAATGGAAGAGGTAATTGAACTTGCCCTAATGAAAAACAAAGCGCGCAACGCTATTGACTTTACACAGTTTATGGTAAAGGAAGAGAGGAAGGAGTTGGTGTAACAGCCTGTTTCGCACAGAGGCACGGAGTTTAACAGCCGAGAAATACAGTTTTAAATAATGGCCGCATAGAATACAGCTTTCTTTGCGGCCTTTGTGCTTTTATCGGTTATCCATTTTACATAGTAATTTTTAGCTTTGTATAAACTAAAAACAATACTATGAAAAACTTAATCCAACAATTTTCTGTAGCCATTATTTCGCTTGTTGTGTTTACTTTAATAATGAGTTACACAAGGCCTGCCGCTGAAGAACCTAAGCAGTATATTGTAGTCCATGCATCCATAGGGCCAGATCGTAATACTGAAAAGTTTGAAGCTGAGATAAACCAGAAACTTGCAGAAGGATGGCATCTTCAGGGAGGTTTTACCGGACAGCCGTATTTTGGACAGGCCATGGTAAAATAAAACATTCCGTTCCATGGTTCCGAAACGGAAAGGGCCTTGAATAAATCCAAACCCATAAAGTAGAAAACACAAAGGCCGCAAAGAATACAGTTTTCTTTGCGGCCTTTGCATTTTGGCAAGCTTGCTTAGGGACTATTTATTCAACATTACCCTTTTTGTACTTGAGCCGTTTTTATCGGAAAGTGTTACAAAGTAAAGTCCCGGCGAAAGATATTTACCACTTAAAGTAATGGTGTGTTCGCCGGTTGCGAGTGTGCCCGGTCGGTAAACCGTAATGGTTTGGCCCAAAAGATTGGTTACACCCATGGTAACGCTTTCAGGCTTATCAAGATTGAAAACAATGTTAGCCTCATCGGTAAACGGATTAGGGTAAACGTTAAACATAAACGGTTGGTTCGAAACCTCGCTTAAACCGGTAGGCACAGCAATTAAAGGTGCGCCATTGGCATTCATTATCTGATACGTATTGGTATTAATAAGCAATACTGTTGCGCGCGTTTTAGCCACATTCCAACCGGCCGGAACGGTATACTCAGGGAAGGTGTAATTAACCGTACTATCTGCGGCTACACTAATAGGTATACTATTAGTTGAACCTGTAAACGTTGCTGAAATCTTCCTCGCAACATTCATATAATACATTAACGCAGCAGGAACGGGATTGGGTTGCGCAGCAAAATCGATACCGGCACCGGCCATTGGGCCTAATGCACCGCCTGCATATTGATTTGCCTGGGCGTAACTGGTATCGGTACCATGTACGCTGTCTTCGGTTAATACCAGTGCAAAATTATAGCGGCCGGTACCCGGGGTTGCGGCAATGGCAAAGTGCGCGTGCGCCACAACGCTTAATCCCCTTGAGGTGGTATCGTATGTTACATTAAGCGCAACATCGGCCACACCAAAATCGGCAGCGTATTTATTAAATAAATTAAAAATGTTCTCGGGTTGGCCATTTTCTTTTCTATCAATTGTTATCGAAGGCCAGCCCAAAAATCCGGGGATTGCCTGCGAACCGGTTGAATAAGTTGTATCATACATGGGGTCGTTTGGAGGCCCGCTGATGTTGGAGTGAACGCTGATAACCTCGGCCATATCGCTAAGGTTACTGCGCACGAATGAATCTTTATAAACAATGCCACGCGGACAATAAATACTAAAACCGGTTGAGCATTGGGTTTGGTCTTCAATAACTACTTTGTGTGCAGGTATAAAAGGCGCACCAGTGATGTTAAAGGACAGTGTGTCGTTACCATAAATGGTATCGTTAGCCAATTCAACCCACATAGTAAGCGGGTGACTGCCTAAAGCAGGAATTGTGTAAGGATGGTTATGCGTAAAGTTTAGCGAGTCGAAAGAGGCGATGTTTGTTGTAAGCGCATTGGCATACACGTTGGTTCCGTCGCTCCATTTAACTACGGAACTTGTAATGGGGCTGCTTCCGTAATTGAAAATGGTACCACCCAGGTTAACATTACTTGCAACAAGGCCATAAGCTTGCCTGGCAATAGGTGTTACCGTTGTAAGTGCAGCATCTGCATCTGCAGGTTGATAAACGCTAATGTCATCAAGCGCCCAAAAATAATCATTGCGGGCCGGGTAATTAAACTTTACATAAACGGTTGCCTGGTTAGCCGCTACTGAAGAAATATCCAGTCGAACCAACTCGGGGTTGGTTTGGCCGCTGCTGGCAACCACGTGGTAAACGGGGGTCCAGGTGGTGCCATCGTTACTAACAGATACGGTTGGTGCGGAAGCCCCGTAATACTTAAACCACTGGGTAAATTTTAGCGCTACATGGTTAACACCCGTGCAATTAATAACCGGCGATATAAGGTTGGTGTTTATTAAACCGGTATCCGCATCCGAAATGATTAATGCAAATTTTGTTGGTGTTGCTGAATGAAAAGTTAAACTGCCAAGGTAGGGTTCAAAAAACGGGTTTGTCCTAACCCGCCAAACACTATCGGTGGTACTGTCAACTACGGTCCAACTGCCTAAACCGCTTTCAAAATCCTGAGTTAGCAGGGTGGTTTGTGCAGTTGTAATGCTGAATGCAAAAGCAGCAAGTAAAATTATGAAGGGTAATTTTCTTTTCATACTTATAGTTTTTATCCGAACACATTTTATATGTTCCCCGGTTAATAATATTAAAGCTATATAATGAGAATGTAAATATATTTAAACGCCGTTAACTTTGGTAGAAAATATTGGGGTGACATGCTTGTTGACCGCAAAGACAACTAACGGTAAGATGCAATGAGGATTAAGGATTTTCCTCAAATCGTTTCTCGCGCATTAATACCTGAACACGCCGCCAATGTTGGTGTTATCACTATTCCCAGCATAGGCTAGAAGGGGAGCCAAATACGGTTTCGTGCAAAAGGCGGAAAACCACTACCTGATAACTATGCGCTTATTGACAGTGCTGCCAGCCGTTTTTACGTTTACAAAATAAATACCGGCAGCTATTGTTTCCAGGTGAATAGGTTTGATAAGGTCGGTTAGGCCATTATCGGTGCTTTCATATATTTTATTGCCCGTAACATCGGAAACTGTAAATGTTACTTCGCATGCGGTAACAAGGTGTAAATACACGGTAAAAAGCCCCGGGGAGGGATTGGGATATATACTGAACTTAGTAATGTCGCTAGTTGTGGTTATACCTGTAGATACAGTGACAGAGAGATTGGCAGTACCTGTGCATCCGTTGTGGTCGGTTACGGATACGGAATAATTGCCTGTGGTAAGCCCCATAGCTGTATCGGTGGTTTGAATCGGGATCGTATTCCAAACATAAGTGTATGGCGTGGCACCACCTGATACGGTTGCAAATGCTGAAGTAGTATTACCTATTTGTGTAGCCGTAACATTTATGGCAGGACAAGAAGCTGGGGCGATAGTAACCGATGCGGCACCGGTGCAACCGTTATGGTCGGTTACTGTTACTGTGTAAGTAGAGTTTGCTGTTAATGCGTTAGCAGTATCTGTGCTTTGAGCAGGAACTGTATTCCAAACATAAGTATATGGCGTTGCGCCACCCGATGCGGCTGCAAATGCTGAAGTAGTATTACCAATTTGTGTAGCTGTAACATTTATAGTAGGGCATGAAGCAGCGGTGATGGTAACTGATGCAGTACCAGTACAACCGTTATGGTCGGTTACTGTTACTGTGTAAGTTGAACTTACTGTTAATGCGCTAGCGGTATCTGTGCTTTGCGCAGGAACTGTACTCCAGGCATAAGTGTATGGCGTAGCACCACCCGATACGGTTGCAAATGCAGAAGTGGTAGTGCCTATTTGTGTGGCCGTAACATTTATAGTAGGGCATGAAGCAGCGGTGATGGTAACTGATGCAGTGCCAGTACAACCGTTATGGTCGGTTACTGTTACTGTGTAAGTTGAACTTACGGTTAATGAGCTAGCAGTATCTGTGCTTTGCGCAGGAACTGTATTCCAAACATAAGCATATGGCATTGCACCGCCCGATGCAGTTGCATAGGCAGAAGTGCTGGTACCTATTTGCGTAGCTGTAACATTTATAGTAGGGCAAGAAGCAGCGGTTAACCGTGTTTGCCACGCCCCCCGGCCAAAAGTACCGGCCCGTAACAAGGCGGCGCTGTCCTGAATATCGAGAGAGAACACCATAACATCAGGTAAGCCTGAATTGAAAGAAACCCAGCTGCCGGATTGCGATGTATCGGTGTAAAAAACGCCAATATCTGTCCCAATAAAAACCCGGTCGGCATTAGAGGCTTTATCATACACAATACAATCAACGGGCACGTTGGGCAAATTTGCGGTAACGTTAACCCAGGTGGTGCCACCGTTAGTAGTTTTATAAATTTTATAGGTGCTGTTATACCCCGAGAAAGTTACCCATACAGTTTGTGGGTCATTGGCCTTAACCGTTATGGCCGAAATATAAGCCGACCCTACCGGTAACGAACCGGTTATGTTTGACCATGTTGTACCCCCGTTAGCCGTGCGGTAAATGGATGTGCCCGGAATATTGTTGTATCCCGTATTGGGTCCCAACGCAACATATAAATAGTTAGAGTTGGAAGGAGCCAAAGCCATGGCCATTATTAAATATGAACTATTGCCGGTTAGGTTATTGCTAATCTGCGTCCAGCTGGTGCCTTGATTGGTGGTTTTCCAAACATCATTATACCCACCGTATAACGTTGTATGTACGTTTTTATCAATAACAAATGGCGTAACCCAGGCACCCGTCACACTGCCTCCGTTAGGTGTTATTACTGTAAAGTTGGTTCCACCATTGGTCGATATAGAAATCTTTCCGTCGTATTGGGTAGTGTAAATAGTATTTGCGTTGGTATAATCAACTATGGTCACCATGCCATCGCCGGGTACATCTTCGGCCCAGGCTCCATTATTATATAAATTACTACCATTATCCTGCACCCCGCACGATACAAAGGCAGCATTGGTTTGACCGCTGCTTATGTCATACATTTCCATAATAGTAAGCCCTGCACTCAGGTCTGTCCATGTAGTAGCGGTGTCGGTAGATTTAAATATGCCTCCATCGTTAACAGATAAAACAGAGGATGGATTGCCCGGTATAAAAGTCAGTTTATGAATATCGGCATGCACATACCGCGTATTGGTGTGCGCCGATGATCCGTTTGTTTTATTAGTCCAGGTAGTACCCCCATCTGTCGATTTCCAGATATTTATTCCACCAATAAAAATGGTATTTGCCGCTATGGGCGATGCAATAATTGCAAGGTCGGCCCAGCCCTGGCCGCCGGCGCCAACGCCCAACGGAGACCAATCAAGAATATTGGGCGTGTTAGACATTTGAGTAAATGAATTCCCCCCGTCAATAGAGCGTACTAAGGCATGAAAGCCCGAAGTCGCAGAATCGGATTCGATAGCATACAAGTAGTTGGCATTTGCAGAGGTAACAGCAAGTTCTATCCTATTTGCACCCAAGGTTGAATAAACCGTAGTAAACGTACTACCCGAATCGGCTGACCGGTAAATTGTTTTGTAGCTGCTTGCATATACTATTGCGGGGTTGGCGGGCTTAAATTGTATATCAAAAATGCGGTGGCCGGTAATGCTGTTAGTCCAGGTAGCTCCACCATTAACCGATTTGCTTATGCCATTATAATGGCCCACTAAAATCATATTATGGTTATTGGGGTTAATAACAATCCGGTTCATGTACAACCCCTGGTTGGTTTGCCAGTTTAAACCCGTAGTAGCCCAGGTGGCACCACCATTGGTAGATTTCATAACACCGGTAGAATAGGTGTAAATCACATCTCCATCGCCGGTGGCTATATAAATAATGTTGGTATCGGTGGGGTCAATGGCAATATCGCTAACGCCCAGGGTAGCCAGGTAATCGCCGGTGGGTGCCCATGTGCTACCGCCGTTGTTGGTTTTCCAAATGCCACCCGAGGGCGAGCCCACATAAATATTATTCGAATCGAGTGGGTTAATGGCAATGCAATTCAATCGGCCTTCACCTCCTTTGTTTGGAATTGGCACCGGGCCTATGCAGGTCCAGTTAGCAGCAAGCGATTGTAGATTTCTTCTGCGTTCCCTGTTCGCTCTAAGGTTATTTCTTTCATTATACGCAATCATGGGATTAGGAAAATCACCGGTGGGCGATACCCTGGGGACATTGAACCACTCCCAGCGCTTGTATTGAATGTATTCGCCAAAATCGCCCGCTTCGTCATCATTCATATCATTTCGGTTAATGATTGAATCGTCCATTCCTTTGGCGCTCCAATAATCATTAAATGCCTTTTGGATTTGAAAGAAGTTGGGATTGGGGGTATTTTCAAACTGACTCATCCATGGTTGCGCCCAGGTAAAGCCAGCCATAAGCATTAAAGCGGCGAAAAATATAAGTTTGCGCAGGTTGGCTTTCATATTTAAATAATAAAAGGCTAAATCAATAACCAAACAGTGGCTACTTTATAAAGATAATAAACCACCGCAACCGCGTTGCGTTACGGTGGAAATATTTAAACTAAATCTTACCTGTTCAAAATATGTGAGCTGCCTTTTATTGCTTAATCCCCATTGTTCTAAGTCTTAGCAAATCGAGACCTCGCCCCCCGCAATGAATTTGCAGCCTCATCATCGAAAAAGCTAACCAAATCGGCATATCTCTAATTTTACCTGCGCTTTGCGTTAAACCGCCTTTCAGTATTTATTTCGCCCTTATGAAATAATATGCCGCGCATTCCGTTAATTAGCATCAAAATTGAAAAACGGTTGAAGAGGTTTTTATTTTTTATTACGGCATTAATGGCTTGCGGCTTTGCAAGCGCGCAGATTGGTGGAACAACTACTTACGGCTTTTTAGCCTTGTCGCCATCGGCCAGGGTAACGGCTTTGGGTGGCACTAATGTAACCCTTTACGATGCCGACCCTACCGTGCAACTGGCTAACCCCGCTGCACTTAACCCGCAAATGGATAGGCATGTGGCTTTTAGCAGTGCCATTTACCCGGGCAATGTAAATTTTGGCAATGCGTCGTACGTTCAGAATTTTAAAATACCGGGCACCTTTGGTTTTGGCATTCAGTATATAGCTTACGGAACTATTGACCAAACGGACGAAGCTGCCAACATAACCGGCAAGTTTAACGCCGGCGAAATGAATGCTTATGCCGGTTACGGGTACCAGTTTGGTAAAATATTTTCGGCGGGGGCTAACCTTAAGTTTATTTACTCGCAACTGGGCACCTGGAACAGCGAGGGCATGGCCCTTGACCTTGCGGCCATGGTAAATGATACCGCCCATAATATTACAGCCTCCATAGTTGCTAAAAACCTGGGCGGGCAGTTTAAGCCATACACCAAGGGCGTTAATGAGCCTATACCTTTTGATTTGCAGGCTGGCCTATCGTTCGGGTTTAAGCATGTGCCGTTTAAGTTTCACTTTACGTTTCACGACCTTTACCGGTGGAACATTCGTTACAACAACCCCGCCGATAATACCCAAAGCCAGTTGTTTGTTGATTCATCGCAAAAGCCGAAAACTTATATAGTTGATAATCTTTTCAGCCACATTATTATTGGGGTTGAGTTTAACATTAAGAAAGTGGTGCGGCTTGAAGTGGCTTACAACAACGAACGCCAGCAGGAGATGGCCCTTACTACCAAGCGTAGCATACCGGGTATTTCGTTTGGGCTGGGCATACATATACGCCAGTTTGATTTTAGTTACGCGTTTCAGCCAATGCCTCAGGGCACTACCCTTAATTATTTTACGCTGGCCGTAAATACTGCCGGGTTTGTTAAGCGAAAAACGGTGCCCAAAGATGGTGCCTATAATGCCTTGTAATGAAAAAGATTGGGTTTGCTATCCTTTCACTCGCCCTGCTGATTGCACTGTTGCCATCGTGTAAAAAGAATACTGTTTACATAGTAGATTACAGCAGCTACACCCCTACCGATAAGGAATGCCGCGTTACCGGCACCGTTGATACTACCCAATGGGTTAATAGTGTTTTGAACCGGCAGCAGGATACGGCTTTTTTAATTTTTTCGGGCAACATTAGCACGGCTGATTCGGCTGCTGGAACGGTGAACCTTTCGGCGCCCTGCCCTAATCCAAGCAACGGTTTTTTTATATGGAACGTTAACCCCCAAAGGCAGTGCAAGCTTAAGGTGGTATGCATTAGCACCGCACAGGATATAGTTTATTACAACGCCTATGCCCTTAACGGTGGCCCGGTTACGCTGGGATTTGATTTCAGGTCGCTGACCTCTTTCCGCACCGATAGTAATTACCGGATGTATTTTGGTTTTTATACCTCGCGCGATTCGCTGTATTACAGCGGACATGGGGATATTAGGGTTGTGAGGTAACTGAAAAACAGCCTGAATTTCGAACACCGAATGTTGAATAGTGAATGATGAAGGGAATTAACCAACTTCGAAATTCAGCATTCAATATTCATTATTCGATATTTCATAAACTCCTTTCTTTGGGTATATTTGACCTCCTCATTGCGGGGATGGCGAAACTGGTAGACGCACTACTTTGAGGTGGTAGCGCCCGAAAGGGTGTGAGAGTTCGAATCTCTTTCCCCGCACAATCCCAACAAACCCTTGCATTTGCAGGGGTTTGTTGTTTATACCACATGCAAACAATAATAGCCCGCAACTGTTTCACTATTAGTATTTACCCTATTTTCGTTTTATGAACCTGGAGGTGAATTTTACGTTGGCTAAGCATCGCATAGGCCCATTAACACAGGTGGCCATTGCACTTGGTTTGGGTTGGGGTGGTATGCTTGTTTGTAAGTTATTTAACCTCGCCGGTGCGGCGCCATACTTTGCGGCGTTTATAGCCATTATATTTTATGCTTTGCTCAATACGGTAGTATCGTTGGCGCACGCCAGCTTTTTTAAATACACGGTGCCCAGCTATTACACGTTTATTGGTTTGCTGGTGGTGTTGCTGCTAACGGCCAGGTATATATCGGGCATTAGCATCTGGAAGCTGGAAGAATACCGTATGATGCTGCTTTCGATTGTGTTGTTTTATGCCATAGCAAGTATATTGGTACGGGCAGTGAAGCTTATTTATGAAGCTGCGTTGAATGATTATTAGCGCGTTAACCACCAAGGCACTAAGACTAAGTTTCCTTTCTGCTAAACGGCCTTATAATAAGCCTGATGTTGCGGTCGTAGTTGAGGTAATTCCATACCCAGTTAATGAACACCACTATTTTGTTGCGATAGCCTACCAACAACATTAAATGCAGGGCCATCCAGGTAAACCAACCTAAAAAACCACCAAACCTTATTTTACCAACTTCTACTACCGCTTTGTTACGGCCTACTGTGGACATACTGCCTTTATCAAAGTAATCGAACTTAACGGCTGCCTGTTGTTTGATGCCGCGTAAATAGTTGTGCGCCCACAATTGCGCCTGCTGTATAGCCACCGGTGCCACTTGCGGGTGCCCATTGGGGTATTTTTCGCAACTCATAGTGGCCACATCGCCAATGGCGGAGATGTTTTGATAGCCTTTAACTTTGCAGTACTCGTCAATAATAATCCGGCCGCGTTGATTAACGCATTCTGCGCCGAGGCCATCTATAATTACGCCCTTTACGCCGGCGGCCCAAACCAAATTGAGGGTGCGTAGTTGTTTGCCGTTTTTTGTTTCGGCTAACATGCCGTTGTATTTGGCTAAGCCGGTATTTAACCAAACTTCGGCACCCAGTTCTTCCAAATACTCTTTGGCCTTAGTGCGGTTTTCGGGGCACATGCTGGCTAAAAGGTCGGGGCCGTTTTCAACCAGTATCACCCGCATTTTTCTAAAGTCCAGTTCGGGATAATCGTTGGGCAACACATGTTTTTTGAGTTCGCAAATGGCGCCTGCTAGCTCCACTCCTGTCGGGCCGCCGCCCACTACCACAAAGGTCATCAGGGCTTCGCGCTCGTGCACATCGGTGGTTAATAAGGCGCGTTCGAAGTTCTGCAATATCAGGCTGCGCAGGTTTAAAGCTTCGGTAACGCTTTTCATGGGCATGGCCTGGCTTTCGAAATCCGTATTGCCAAAAAAGTTGGTGGTTGAACCGGTGGCTATAACCAGGTGGTCGTATTTCAGTTCGCCAATGTTGGTTATTAGTTTGTTTTCGCCAGCCAGAATTTGGGTCACCTCGCCCATACGGAAGTAAAAGTTCTTTTGCCCTTTAAATATTTTGCGGATAGGATAGGCAATAGAATCGGCTTCCAAACCCGCCGTAGCAATTTGATAAAGCAACGGTTGAAAGGTGTGATAGTTGTGCTTATCCAGCAGTACAATCTGAACCTCGGCATTGCGCAGTTGCTGGGCCAGTTCCATGCCGCCGAAACCACAGCCTACTATAACTATGCGGGGGACTTTTACCTCGGGTACGTTGATGTTCATAAGCAATAATTAATCAAAGTCAATACAACAACAATGCCGGCGCAAAGTTGCCAACTATTTGGCAATTGACACCACTATTGATACAATAACTTCAAATATCCTTTGCGGTTCTTTGCGAAAATCTTTGCGAACTTTGCGTGAAACTGCATTACCACTTTTTTCGCTAAACTTGCTACCTGCAAAATTGTTTTACCAAAACCAAATATCACTATGGCTCACTGGCTTATAAAATCGGACCCTGAAACTTATTCTTTCGAGCGAATGAAAAAGGACAAAAAAACCAATTGGGATGGGGTGCATAATTACGCAGCCCGCAACCACATGAAGGCCATGAAAAAAGGCGACCTGGCATTTTTTTACGAGAGCATGAATGGAGAGCCTTCGATTGTGGGTGTTGTGAAAGTGAATAAAGAACATTACCAGGACCCTACTACTACCGACAGCTGGGTTTGGGTTGATTTTGAATATGTGGAGCCTATGAAACGCCCTGTAACACTTGCTGAAGTAAAGGCTAACAAGAAGTTGACGCAAATGGCGCTTGTTAGAATCTCGCGATTAAGTGTGCAGCCGGTATTGGATGAAGAATGGGCGGAGATTATTTCAATGAGCAAGAAGTAAAGTGTGTTCACTTGAACACAGCAGACAATGCCTAAATTCTCATTCAATAACCTGATAGATTCTATTTCGAAGTTGATTTCGGAAGAGGAAGTTGTTGAGCGCAAGCACCGCGACCCGCAGCAGGCAGCGCATGAGGTTGAAATACAAAACGCCATCCTTGTTTTAGCTGCCGGGGTTATTAAATGCAACCACAACTACACCGGCAGTACGGAGGATTTTGTTTTGCAGTTTTTCATTAAACAATTTGGGGCCAAAGGCGCCAAGCAACGCATAAGCACCATTACCGACCACCTGGAAATGGGCACCGAACCATTGCTTAAAATATCGTGCAAGGAGTTGAAGATGCTTACCACGCACGATTCGCGCATAAGCATTGTTGAGTTTTTATTTGGTGTGGCCGATGCAGATGATTTTATTAATGCCAAAGAACTGCGCTGCCTTAACCGCATTGCCACATACCTGGGTGTTAGCGATAAGGACTTTAAAGAAATGAAGCAGGGCTTTTTGCAAAAGAGCAGCCCCTATGCTATGCTGGGTGTTGAAGAGGATGCCACTATTGAGCAGGTAAAAATTGCTTACCGAAAAATGGTTTTAAAATTTCACCCCGACAAGCGCGAAGCGCATATTACCGAGGAAGAAGCCAATATTAAATTCCGTGAGATACAGCGGGCGTTTGAGCTGATAAAGACTGGGAAGTGCTAACGTGTTAAGGTATTAAGGTGCGAATGTAAATACAGGATGCAACTGAATTACGTTAACACATTAACACCTTCGCACATTAACACATTATTCTACCACTATCTTTCTAATAATCGAAGCCCCCACGCCCTGCACATTCAACAAGTAAACCCCTTTGGCTAAAGTATTAACCGGTAGTATCGTTTTTGTTGCGCCAATGGTTTTATGCAATAGCACGCGTCCTTCAATATCCATTAGCTGTATGGTTTGGATAATGTCAGTTGATTCGATGGTTATATTGTTGTTGGTGGGGTTGGGGTAGATTGAAACGGTGAATGTATTGGTGCCAGAAACTTCGTAAATACCGGATGCCTGTTGAGAATGCAAAACGCGATGCAGGTAAAAGGCTTTAACCGAATCTGTTTCATTTTTTAAGGAATCAACTATCGACAAATGATTTGATGTTGGATCATAAGCGCTGGTATAACCGAGATCGTAGTGCAGCGTTTGGCCCGGCACAAAGTTCAGTGCGTTAGTAACGCCTAGCATTCTTCTGTCTCCTGGTGTCATATGACCGGCAGACTCTGACCATTGTGTAGAATCTGTTGGATCGCCCGGAAAGCAATATGCCGTAGGTGAGCCACCCGAATTGTAACCTGTATGTCCATATTCAATGGGGGTTCCGTCCCCCCAATCGCCTTGCGCATAATAGCGGTAAACTGAACATAAGCCAACCGTAACTGGGTCACTCTGCGCAGGTGCAGTTGCATCCTGACCCTTAAAATAAAGAAATACATTTAGCGGAAGACTTAACACTTGCACACCCAAGGCAACGGGTACTGAGTCATATCCTAATTCAGGAGCGCAATCCGGATCGTATGGAACGCCATTATATGCAAACATTAAACCTCTGGTGGTATCGCATCCAACAAAATCATTATCAAAACACCCAATATCAGGGTCAACGTACATACCGAGATGAAAAACAGGAAAAGTTTGATGTGATTTGTTTTGAATTTCATACTGAATGAAAACGCTGTTATTAATCGCGTTTTTATAAGCGGGCTCTCCGATTCCTATTGCATTTAAAAAACTACTCGCCAATCCTCTTATTTCAACTCCAATTGCCGTACCACCTCCTTCAGTGTGCGCACTCCGGATATCATTAAACACAAAAAAGATGCCTTGGTCGCCGGGTATCGCCGGGTAATCTCCTAGCAGGGGTTCATAAACACCATTACTATTAACATCAATAAAAGGAGCCAGCGGGGAATCTATAGATACACCGTAATTACTCAAAACAGAAGGGTTTCGCTCACCGGGCCAAAACAAAATGGCCGAATCGACCTGAGCTACTGTAACGGGAAAAATAAGGCTTCTAAACCCAGCTATTTGTGCCTTGTTAACTTTAAAAACCCGCTTATAATATTGATCGTAATTGCTGTTGTAATTTGAAGAAACAGGGCCATCAAAGTAGTCAGTTCCGTAATCGAAGTATCTATTTCCAGCGCAATGATATACACCAGTATTGTCAAAGCCACCGAGCCATAGGGCGGCCGTAAAAACTTCGGTTTTACCCGAGCCCGGAGGAGTTTCAAATAAACTCCAAATAGATGTAGGCAATGTTGTAGTAAATAAATTTCCGCCTGTGCCTATACCGGCTTTTACGTTATTGGAATTAAGATATTCAATAGTTTGAGCCGGTAGCTTTACGCTACCGGCCACTAAAACTACAACAGCAACAAGAGTCTTTAATATTGGAGATATAGCTTTCATGGCCTATTTATATATTGTAAATATAACTTAACAATCACTGGCAATTAGGCCAAAATCAAATACCAGATTGCTTCGTC
>CAIOTH010000081.1 GCA_903861145.1 uncultured Bacteroidota bacterium
AATAACATGGATTTTACTACTGGCTTCGGTAACTCAGGCGTGGGTGGTATTTTTGCTAACAGTGGGTACATTAACACTTATGGAAATAACTTTTTAATGACCAGCAATTCAAGTGTTTACAGTTTATTTATGAACGGTTCAAGTGGCGATATATCAATAGGTGGCACAGGCGACTACGCACCCCTTACTGTTAATCCCGCAAGCGGCCAACCGGTAATGGTAGGTGGTGGAAGCACAACTGGTTCAGAAGTAAAATTTGCAGGATGGGGCCAGGCGCATTTCTCTATCTACAACAATGCACAGGGCAACGCAAACGGTTTTGGATATTTAACTATAGCTAATACAAGTCCGGTTACCCAAACCAACAACTCAGGTTCTTCATTAATGGTTGTTGATGAAATTGGAGAAGTGGGTATAGGAACAACCAGCCCTGATGCGCCGCTGGAAGTAGATGGTAGCGGTTCATATACATTAACTGATGGTTTGATTGATGTTCTTCAGCCATCTTTGGCAACGGGTAATGCTACTTACATTAAATTGGGTAAATCATTATCAAGCAATAACGAAGCCGACCTGATGTTTAACTATGTTGGTAGCGGTAGCACCTCAAACAATTTTGGTATCGGTTTCTATGGAACCAATCCACTTGTAACAGTTCAGGCATCAGGCAAAGTGGGTATAGGAACTACTTCTCCAACCTCAACTTTATCAGTAGGTGCAAGCTCGCAATTCCAGGTTAACACAACGGGTAACATCGTTAAAATCAATAACGTTACAACCAGCTTCCCTTCAACACAGGGGGCTGCCAGTACTTATCTTAAAAACGACGGTTCCGGTAACTTAACATGGGCTACCGCTTCGGGTTCTGTCGGTCCAACGGGTGCAACAGGCGCTGCTGGTCCTACCGGTGCAGCAGGCCCTACAGGTTCAGCTGGTGCCGCTGGTGCTGCCGGCCCTACAGGGGCGGCGGGTGTTTTATCTTCGGGCTCAGCAGCTGGTAATACTCCTTACTGGAACGGAACTTCGTGGATTGTAAACTCAAGTAACATTTACAACAACGGCGGTAATGTGGGTGTAGGCACAGCTACTCCGCAATCCGAACTTGACGTTAAAGGTAACTTGGCAGTAGGTTCATACGCCGGTTCTACTGCAGCACCTACCAACGGGTTTATAGTATCAGGTGCGGCAGGTATTGGCACTGCCTTCCCTCAATCAACCTTAGATGTTAGCGGGGGTGTTTCTATAGGAACATATGCCGGTTCGGCAATTGCACCAACAAATGGTTTAATTGTTTCAGGAAATATGGGTGTAGGCACTTCATCTCCGGTAAGCGTACTTGATGTGAATGGTGCTTTCGGTACCAAAATTTCTACTCAATCGGGTACAACTACAGTAACATTAGATAACACCGCTTCGGTATGGTATTTTACCGGCACGGCAAGCATTACATTGCCAAGCGCAAGTAGCAGCACCAACAGAAGATATACCATTGTAAACAGAACGGCATCGGCAAAAACTATATCATCGTTTACCAGTTTGGCTGGCGCTGCAACCACCTCAATGGCAACTAATACCAGCATTGAAATCATTTCGAACGGAACTAGCTGGTTGCAGATTAGATAAGCAACAAACGACTCTTTTTACGAAAGGGGATAAGGCAGAAGCCTTATCCCCTTTCGTATTTGGCTAAAACAGTTCTCTAACGTTGTTTTATTTCTGTATGCTATATTCACCCTAAAATACGGATATGTCTAAAATAGCAACTATCGAAAAGCGCAATGGTGTAGCCATAATTTGGTTAGATCAGGAGGGAGAGAAAATCAACAAAGTATCGTTGGATTTTGTGGGGGAGATTGATAAACTATTTCAATCGTTGGAAAGCGATCCTGAGGTAAAGGCTGCCGTTCTCATTTCTAAAAAGAAAGACTTTATTGCAGGTGCCGATATTGAAATGTTTAAGAGCGTAAAAAAGAAAGGAGACTTTATCGATTTTACGCGTAACGGCCATCAATCACTCTATAAACTCGAGCGCTCAAAAAAGCCAGTGGTTGCAGCTATAAATGGCGCTTGTTTAGGTGCCGGTACCGAAATAGCTTTAGCCTGCCATGCACGCATAGCGAGCGATGACCGCTCAACACATTTGGCCCTTCCCGAAGTAATGCTCGGCTTGTTGCCTGGGGGTGGCGGTACGCAGCGATTGCCGCGCTTAATAGGCATACAACGCGCTTTGGATATGTTGTTGACCGGTAAAAAGGTTTATGCCACTAAAGCATTAAAACTCGGTTTGGTTGATAAAGTAACCACTAAAGAGGCCTTGTTGGATGATGCCATAAAGTTTGCGCTATCACTCGTTCAAACTCCTATGAAAAGGAAAGACAGCAGAACTTTTGTTGAGAAACTATTAGAGTCGAATATTTTTACCCGTCGCATCGTTTTTAGAAAAGCCAAAGAAATGGTGTTGCGCAAAACCATGGGCAACTATCCTGCCCCACTTCAAATTTTAGAATGTGTTCAGATAGGTAGTGATGAGGGCATGGACGCCGGCCTTGATGCCGAAGCAATAAAATTTGAAGAGCTTATTTTAACTGACGTAAGCCGCCAGCTAATCAATATTTTCTTCAATATGACCGAGAAGAAAAGGAATCCTTATCAGGGAAAAGTCGAAATTAAAAAGCTTAACACCATGGCCATGGTGGGCGCGGGTTTTATGGGTGCAGGTATTGCTGAGGTTTCGGCACTTGATGGTATTAAGGTTATACTAAAAGATATAAAAGAGGAAACACTGGCCAGCGCCAAACAAACCATATCGGGCGACATACTTAAAAAGGTGAAGCGCAAAACTATGACCCAACCCGAGGCTGACGAAATACTAAACCGCGTTAGCTCGCAATTAGATTACGGCGGTTTTGATAAAGTTGATGTTGTTGTTGAGGCTGTGTTTGAGGAGATAAAACTTAAGCAGCGCATTGTTGCAGATTGCGAAGGCGCAACACGGCCTGATACTATTTTTGCTTCTAATACTTCGGCGCTGCCAATATCACACGTGGCGGCCAATGCAGCGCGTCCCGAAAATGTAATAGGTATGCACTATTTTTCACCGGTGCCTAAAATGCCATTGCTCGAAATTATTAAAACGCCTAAAACAGCCGATTGGGTTACTGCAGCTTGCTTTGAGTTAGGTGTTCGCCAGGGCAAAACCTGTATTGTGGTGAATGATGGTCCGGGCTTTTACACCACCCGTATTTTGGCCCCTTATATGAACGAATGCTTTTTGCTAATTGAAGAAGGGTGCGATGCCTCTATTATTGACCGTGCTATGAAAAAATGGGGCTTCCCTGTTGGCCCATTGGCTTTGCAGGATGAAGTGGGCATCGACATTGGCGCACACATTATGACCAGCGAGATGGTTGATTTTGCCAAACAACGCGAAGGGGCACGCATAAGTGATGCGGTGGTTAAAATGTATAAGGATGGATATCATGGTAAAAAGAACAAACGCGGTTTCTATAAATACGATGAGAAAGGAAAGAAGCGTGGAATTGATGAAAATATCTACAAGTATTTTGGTAACCCGACGCGTAAAGAGTTTACAGTTGAAACCATTCAAAACCGAATGGGCATGATGATGTTGAACGAGTGCCTGTATTGCCTGGAAGAAAGGATTTTGGAAAGCCCTTTGGATGGTGATGTTGGAGCAATTTTTGGTTTAGGTTTTCCTCCGTTTACCGGTGGCCCTTTCAGATATATTGACCATGCCGGTGCCGGTGTGGTTGTATCGTTGCTTGATGACCTTGCTGCCAAATATGGTGCACGCTTTAAGTCAACAAAACTGCTAAGAGAAAAAGCGCAGAAAGGAGAGAAGTTTTATAATTAAACCGGGCTCCGGATTTACTCCTTACGTATGTACATTATAACTACCAAAGACGGAAGCCATTCTCTCTTTTCGGAAAAGTATGATGAAATTTACCACTCCGGAAATGGCGCTATACAGGAAGGGCGGCATGTATTTATAAACTCAGGCTTTGATTACGGTATAAAGAATTTTCTTCCGCCGATAGGAGGCGAAAGCAAATTGAAAATTTTTGAGGTGGGATTTGGAACGGGTTTAAATGCGCTGCTTAGCATAATTGCTGCCCAAAAACAAGGTGTTTCAGTTTATTACGAGACTATTGAAAAATATCCGGTTCCTTTGGAAGTGATAAAGGAGTTGAACTATACACAACTATTAGAGAACGAGAAATACCGCCCACCCTTTCATTCCATGCATTTAAGCACCTGGAATAATGAACATGCCGTTACCTCCAATTTTACTTTCAAAAAAATTCATGAATCACTTTTGAATTTTCAACCTCCTCTGCAAGCTTTTAATGTTATTTATTTCGATGCCTTTGCTCCCGAAAATCAACCTGAGATGTGGACGGTTGATGTAATGCGGAAACTCTATCAATTGCTAAAACCCGATGGTATTTTGGTTTCTTATTGTTCAAAAAGTTCTTTTAGAAAAACTTTAGTTGCAGCAGGTTTTGAAGTGGATAAATTACAGGGACCACCGGGGAAAAGAGAGATGGTAAGAGCTCATAAAAGGACAAGCTGATTTATCAAACCAAGTTGCCTTCAGGCAAGTTCCAACTCGAGCGCTGGCTTTCTTAAAATGCTGCCCCAAATAATATCCTTCTGCACAAAAACCTGGTAGCTGATATATGAAAAGAAAGGTGCAGCAAGCACATCAACTGAGTAATGCACCCTTTGCCACACCAAAAACAATCCTACAAATGCTGCGCATGCAAATATGTAACGCCGTATACTTTTGTTTCCGCAAAGAAAAAACAAAGTAGTAAGATCGCCAATGTGGCCCGAAAAGAAGAGGTCGTTTAGCACATGGCTTTCATCGGCCAAAGCGCCTGTTATGGGGTCGCCAAGCACAATAATTCCGGGAGCGGGCGAGAGAGGCACAAAATGTATGCAAACTGCGCGAATCATAAAAACAGCAACAAATGAATTAAACGCCCGGTGCAATAACAAAGGATATTGAACCACCCAAATCAAAAAAACAACAACCGGAGAATAGGTGAGTATGAAAATGAGAAGTGAAAAGTCGCGGGGTGCCAACAAGTGATAAATTGGGTCATCTAAAACAATGCCTTGCCTGGTGCTGTTTATTTTTACCCATTGTATAATGGCGAAGTATAAAGCGATACTGATAAAAAAGTTAAGCGTAAATATTTTCTGAACGCCTCATCCTTAGTGCATTCCTGCCAGTTGGAGATCACATTTTGGCGCCATGTATTTATTCTGCCCATGTTGCAAGGATACAAAGCTTCAGTTTATAAAGCAAAACCAGTTTAAGCGGATTAGGTTAAAGTTTGCCTCTATGAGAGTAGAAACTATGGGCTTTTTTATGAGAGCCATGCCCCAAAAGTTAAGTGCATATTTTTAAAATCTATTAACCCGTGTATTTGCTATTTTGTCGCAAATTAGGAACAAGAGGTAATGCTGCGCATTTATAAATCATCAGCCGGGTCGGGTAAAACATACACACTCGTTAAAGAGTTTCTGAGGATTGCGCTTAAATCTCCCGATAAATTCAAACACATCCTTGCTATTACGTTTACCAACAAAGCGGCCAACGAAATGAAAGAGCGTATTATTTCAACGCTCGACCAGATTAAAAACGATGACGATAAGGTTACACCGCTAATTAAAGAACTTGCTGAGGAGTCAGAATTGCCGCAGGCCGTTGTAATTGCCAAGGCAGGCCAAATGCTACGCACCATCCTGCATAACTACTCTGATATTTCTGTAAGTACCATTGATAGTTTTACGCACCGGGTTATTCGTGCTTTTACTTATGATCTGCGCTTGTCGATGAATTTTGAAGTTGAAATGGACCGGGACAAAATACTTACAGCAACCATTGAATTATTAATGGACCGGTTAAGCGATGAAGATGATAACGTTACGAATGCCATTGTAGAATTTGCCGAATCGAATATTGAAGAGGGAAGAAGTTGGAACCTTGCTTATAGCCTGATACAGCTTGGGAAAGAACTTTTTAATGAAGATGCTTATGCTCATCTCGAAAAGCTTGGCGAGTTTGATTTTGCAGAGGCTAAAAAAGTGCGTGAAAGCCTGTATAAATTTTCGACTGCGTTTGAACAGAAGGTTTTTGCCGAAGGCAAAGCGGCAATGGAGCTAATTGCCAATAACGGCCTTACCGCCGAAAGCTTCTACCAAACCGGTAAGGGAATTTTTGGCTACTTTTTGAAATTTGGCAACAATGAATTCCCGACGGATAGTGATGGAAACTCTTTTGTGAAGAAAACTATTTATGATGATAAATGGACCGGAGGTAAGGCCTCGAAAGCAGACCTTCTAACTATAAACGATATCAAAGATCAACTTCTTCTGTTTTATCAAAATATCCAATCGCATTATAGCAAAGACGGTGCCGATTATGTGCTTTCCAAATTGCTCATCCGAAATTTTTATTCATTCATTTTGCTGGCTGATATACAGAAGTTGATGGACGAGTATAAGAAGGAAAACAACCTATTGCACATTAGCGAATTCCAGGAAAAGATTAATGCGATTGTAAAAGAACAGGATGCACCGGTTATATATGAGCGTATAGGCGATTGGTATGATAGTATTTTGATTGATGAACACCAGGATACTTCGGTTCTGCAATGGCAAAACCTTTTGCCATTGATTGAAAATGCGCAATTTAAAATTGAAGATAGTTTGGTGGTGGGCGATGGCAAACAGGCTATTTATCGTTTCCGCAACGGTAAGGTTGAGCAGTTTGCTATGTTGCCGAAAATATTTAATAGTGAAAAGGATGCGCGGCTGCGCGAGCGTGAAGTGGCTATTAATAATTACGGAACAGAAACTAAAAACCTGGCCTTTAATTACAGAAGCAGAAAAGAGGTTGTTGATTTTAATAATCAACTCTATGATATTCTGTCCGGCTTTCCTGAGTTAAAAAACAAAGGTATTTACGAGGGGCAGGCCCAAAAACAGGGGCGCGCCGCGGATGGTGGTTTCGTGAGTATTGAGTTTTTGGAGAACAGTGAGGAGGGAGATTTAGATGTAACACGTTGCTTCAGGGTTGAGGAGATTGTACACGAGGCCATGAGTAAGGGGTATCAGTTAAAAGATATTGCTGTTCTAACCCGAAGCAACAAAAATGGGAGCCTTATAGCCTCTCACTTAATTGGCAAGGGTATACCGGTAATTTCTTCCGAGAGTTTATTGATTAACAATTCGCCAAGGGTAAAGCTTATACTTTCAATGCTGGCTTATTTGGACCAGCGTGAGAACCACATAGTACGCGCTGAAATTGCTTATTACATCAATCTGTTGTTGTTAGGTAAAGAAATGAGGTTTGAGCTTTTTAATTTTAAGTGCCTTGAAAGCGAATTTGAAGAACAGATTTCAGCGATGCTGAATAAAGAGTTCAGGGCCTATAAGTTTCTTAGTTTCCAACTGGTTGATTTGTTGCATGAGTTAATGGTATTTTTTGGTTTAAGAGATGATGATCCTTTTCTGCAATTCTTTTTAGATGAGGCGATGGTTTTTGCATCGCGCAATCGAAGCAACATACGCGAGTTTTTAGAATGGTGGGATGAGGTGAAGTACAGCAAGAGTATTATTTATCCCGATACGCTTGATGCGGTTAAGATTATGACCTTGCACAAATCCAAGGGGCTACAGTTTCCGGTAGTGATAATGGCTGATGCCGATTGGCCGCAGAAAAACACCAAGAAAAACTTTTGGGTAGATATTGATAAGCCATGGCTCGAGAATTTTAAAGTAGGCATACTACCGGTGGTAAAAGAAGTAGCTCAAACCGAGTTTGCACCTTTATTCGAGGAAGAGGAGGCCAGTTCGTTTTTAGATATGCTGAACCTGTTGTATGTAGGCACCACCCGCGCTGAGGATATGTTGTATGTGCTATCTACCCAAATTAAGAAGGTGCCGGAAAAGAATAATTCGATAACAGTTCTTCTAATTAACTTCCTAGCCACAAAAGGATTGTGGAACGGTTTTGACACCTATAGTTTTGGCGACGTGGGTACCAGTAAGCTGAAAAGGAAAGCTGGCGGGCCCGAAAGAGAACCTTATGTGAGCGAGCGTAGCGGCCATACGTCAAAAGAGATGCGGCAGGTTACCATCAAGCGAAACTCCAGGTTGCTGTGGAATGAAACGGTGGTAGCAAAAATTGACTACGGAAACTTGTTGCATGATATTCTTAAGCAGATAACCTATACTGCCGATATTGAAAAAGTATTGGCTAAAATGGTAAACGAGGGTGTAATTGATAACCAAACGGCGCAACAATTGAAGCGTGAAATTACCATTCTACTTACCTCTGATGCTATTGGTAAATATTTTGAGTTGCCATATAAGGTAATGAATGAGCGGCCGCTGTTGAATGTTGATAGCGCTAACATTCCTGATAGAGTAATTACGTATGCAAATAACTGCACTGTAATTGATTATAAAACGGGAGTAAAACGAAGCGAGGATAAAGCTCAGTTGCTTGATTATATCGGCGAACTGAAAAAGTTTGGATTTGAAGAAGTAAAAGGCTATTTGTTATATACCGGCGATAAAAGTGTAGTGGAAGTTTAAGTTAAAGTGTAGATGGAAAAGTTTCTGACCAAGGTAGCGAAGCATATTTTGAGCAAGCATGGTAATAACCTGAGCGGTGTTACTGTGTTAATGCCCAATCATCGCTCGTGTGTGTATTTAACGCAAGCATTAAAGGGTAATGCCAGCAACACAATCTGGTCGCCGGAAATTATCACTTTAAAGGACTGGATATTTAACCGAAGCGCTTTAACGCCTATTGAACCACTGGAGCAGATGTTGATGCTTTATGATATTTATAAAGTAAAAGAAGGCGAAGAAACTTTCGAAGAATTTATTTCGACAGCGCGGGTAATGTTGGCTGATTTTGATGAGGTTGATATGCAGTTGGCTGAGGCCCGGCCGTTTTTTAGTTTCCTGGGGAAACTGCAATCGCTGAAGGTTTACGAACCGGGCGAAGAGCCTACAGAATACACAATCAGGTATCGAAAATTCTGGAAGATGTTTAGGGAACTCTACTTTGAATTGAAGGAGCAATTGATTGCACAAAAGAAAGGGTATGCCGGTTTGATTTATCGCGACGTAGCTGAAAAGATGAAAACCTTTTGGAGTGATGATATTACTGATGGCGTTTATTATTTAGTTGGTTTCAGCACGCTGAACAAAAGTGAAGAGGCCGTTGTAAATGCGATTAAAGAGAAGGCAAACCTGGAAGTAATTTTTGATACTGATAGCTATTACATTGCAGATGAATACCAGGAGGCCGGGAATTTTTTCCGTCAACAGCAGGGTAAGCTAAAAAGCGATAATAAGCTTTGGCAAACCAACCTGATTTCAACTAAGGAGCAGAACATTAATATAGTTGGTGTTGCAAAGAATATAGGGCAGACTAAAGTAGTGGCCGATATACTGGCTAATAAACTAAAGCTAAATGCGGACACTGAAAAGGAAACTGCAGTAATTGTATTGGATGAAAAGCTGCTGAACCCCTTGCTAGCGGCTATTCCTGAAAATATTTCGGCGCTGAATATTTCAATGGGCTATCCTTTAAAGGAATCCTCCATTGCGGGATTGCTTCGCTCTCTTTTTTCGTTGCAAGAAAACGTTGAACGATTTAAGTCGAAGCGAAAAAACCAGTTGCGCTTTTATTACAAAGATATTTTCGATTTGTTTCATCATCCGTATGCCGCTTACCTTGTTCCCGATAAACAGGCCGTGTCTGATTTTCTCGAAGACATCAGGCATTACAATCGCATGGTGATTAGCGAAGACGAACTAAAGAAGAAGTTCAGCGATACAGAGGTTGGTAAACTGTTTTGGTATACCGATGACAAGACTGAGTTTTTGAATAAACTACTTGAGCTAATTGAAGCGTTGCGAAATCCTTTTCTGAAGTTGACTGAGTCCGGAGAGAAGGATTTGAGCGTTGATTTAGAATTGTTGTTTCATGTAAATAAGAGCCTCACCAACCTTCGCACTACGCTGAGTTATAATACTTCCGAATTGAATGTCCAATCGCTAAGGAAATTGCTGATTGAAGAGTTGCGCAATGTAAGAATTCCGTTTGACGGAGAACCCGTTCGCGGATTGCAAATGATGGGTATGATTGAAACCCAGTGCCTGGATTTTAAAAATGTAATTATCGTTTCGATGAACGAAGGGATTTTTCCATCGGGTAAATCGCAGCACAGTTATATTCCGTTTGAAATGCGGCGCGAGTTTTTGACTACGCATAAAGAGAAAGATGCTTACTCTGCGTATCTCTTTTATCGGTTATTGCAGCGCACGGAAAATGTTTATTTGCTCTACAATACCGAAAGCGACGAACTGGGTGGCGGCGAAAAAAGCCGCTTTATTTTACAGTTGCAACATGAGTTAAAAGAAGTAAATCCAAAGGCCGTTATTAAAGATTTGGTTTACTCAGTTGACCCACCGCCGCCATTGCCTGAAGATGACATACGGATTACCAAAGAACCCGCACTCATGCAAAAATTTGTAAAGGAAAACGGTGAATATGGGATTTCGCCATCGGCCATTAATACTTACATCAATTGTTCTTTACAATATTACTTTAGGTATATAGCCAAGTTGCGTGAGCAGGATGATATTGAAGAAAGTATTGAAGCTGCCACACTGGGTACTGCCGTGCATTTTGTTTTGGAAAATGTTTATGGCGGGATATTGGAAAAGCCTGTTACAGAAGAGTTTTTAGATGATGTGATTAAGGATAAAGCAAGAATTTCGGGACTTTTGCAACAATCATTTTCAGAGCGATTTGATGGGGATAGTTTGAAACATGGGAAGAACTACCTCTTATACCGGGTATGCTTAAAACTCCTGGATCAGTTTTTTAAGCACGAAAAAGCAAACCTCATTACAACCGACGGTATCAATAGTGAAATGAAGATTTTGATGCTGGAAAAAAGTATGCAGAGCACCATACTAGTCGGCGAATATGAGATTAAGGTAAAAGGTAAAGTAGATAGGGTAGAAGAACGTGATGGAATTATTAGTGTGGCCGATTACAAAACCGGTACACCTTTAGGAAGCAGCATTAAGAGCGATGACGTTAATTTGTTTTCTACCGACCCAAAGTATGCCAAAGCGATGCAACTATTAACTTATGCATGGTTGTATTGGCGCAGCAATGGCTCGCCTGATATAAATTTGCGCTCTGGTATTTATTGGTTGCGTGATATGAAGAAAGGATTCGACTCGTTGAAGATGGATAACAGCGACCGGATAACGAAAGATATACTGCTGCAGTTTGAAGATGTGCTTCGTAATGTTTTAGCCGAATTATTAAACCCTGAAATTCCGTTTACCAAAACTGCCGAAGTAGAGCGTTGCGCCCATTGTGAGTTTGTAAAAATTTGCCGGAGGGAATAAAAAAACGGGTGCAAAATCGCTTTTACACCCGTTTGTAATTAACCCAATTACTAACTCTTTTTCTTGCACGCGTCGGTGCAAACGTGGCCCTTTTCGCCATGGGCGTATACATGCTTACCATCTTTACAAGCCGCAGTGCATACGTGTTCTTTTAAAGCAGGTTTAGCGGTAGATTTGGTAGTTGTTGTTTGAGCAGTTTGTGCACTCATAACAGCAAACATGCCTATAACTGCTACAGACAAAAATAGCTTCTTCATGTTAAATGATTTTAGGGTGATTAATATGTGATGATACAGACATAATTGTATCACCTGGGCAAAACAAACGCACTTTAGCTTTTCGTTAACTTAAGGGATGCAGAGGCTACTCAATCTTTATATAGTCCACCACTGTTTGCTTTGAGCGAAGTAAAAATGGAATAGATGATTGTGCATAATAGGTGCCATCTTGGTATAGGGGTGAGCCTATCCAAAGAAACGCATACTTGTCGGGAATTTTTGCCATGTCTTTGGTAATATCTGCCTGTTCCCAGCCATCCACTAAAAAGCGCACATGGTCGGGATACCAATATAATTCATAGGTGTGGAATGAGTTGAAATAATCTCGACCCAGGTTACCGCCCGGTACATTTAATTGCCTTGTGTTTAAGCGGTTGGCTTCGTATCTGCCAAAACGTTTCTTCTCGCCCGGTTTAATGGCAACATTGGGATTACGCATATAATCGACAATTGAGAAATTTATAAAGGCGCTATCATCCCACATCGTGTTAATGCCATATTCGCTGTTCCAAACTTCAAAATCAATTTCGTAAGGCTGCTTACCTAAGGGGTTACGGATATAACTATATGGGTTGGTGGTATCAACATTGTCAGGATCACGTTGATAGAGCCATAGATTGTGAATAATGCCATTGGGTGTACCGGTGCCGTTCATCATTTGAGCAAACTTTGCGCGCACTGTTAAGTGCCCGTATTTAATTGAAGGACCTAAAATAAATTCTCCCCATGTTTTTTTGTAGTCGCCGGTTTTTGATGCAGGGATAGTTATGCTTACTCCGTTGGCATCGATGGTTGTGTTTTCCTTTTTGATGCCGTAATCGGCATGTATAAAAGGGGCTTTTGAAATAAAGCCTTTGAAGAATTCATCCACCTTCCAGCTTTCATTAATAACCGCCCTAAATGCGTTTGTACATGTATCGCAAAGCTTTTTTTCCTTGCCATCTTTTACTATATAAATATGGTTCGGAGTAAGGTCGTTTTTGCCATCAAAGTATTCATCCAGGAAAACAAACTTGAAATGATGAGGACCGGTATAACTGAT
>CAIOTH010000082.1 GCA_903861145.1 uncultured Bacteroidota bacterium
CAACTTAGAGTATGGTTCCGCTAATGCATGAACTTATCTTTTCAGGTGGTCAGTTTGGTCCGGCCTTGGGTGGTCAATTTGAACCGGCCAAGGTGGTCAGCTTGCTCCGGCCTTAGGTGGTCAATTTGACCGGCGCTTCCAACATGGCAAATTGCTGCTCCGTTTTGGGCAGCCCCTTTTATTAAGCCATTTGTAAAAAAAGCTGTTGCTTCTAACCTGCAAAAGCTTAAAATACTTTTGGAGAGCGGTGAGGTTGTGCTGCAGGATGGAAGAAAAATTAAGTTATAGCTGCAAGGGGCCGAGGCGGAGAACACGCGGCGAACATGGAAAAAAACTGTTGCACCATTTACAAAGGGTCATTCTGGCGTTGCTGGCATTATGACCTATATTACCTACAACTAATTGACCATCAATACATAAACCAAAATATCCGAGCATGACTATAAATTTATTGCCAAAATATTTTGACTATATAATTATAGTCTTAGCTTTGTGACTACAAATCTATAGTCAAATGAAAAAATGGAAGGCACCCCACGCTATTACCGGCCCTATTGCCGAAGGTAAAGATTATTTTGACAGACCTGAGATTGAAGAAGAGTTTTGGCGAAGGGTAAAAGCAGGCCACCATATTCGATTTTTGGCGCCGCGCAGAGTAGGCAAAACTTCCATTATGAAGCACATTACCGCCAACCCGCAAAGTGGCTTTATCTGCTTTTATGAGAACATCCAATCCATAACAAGCATGTCGGCTTTATTTCAAAGGATATTTGAAATGGTGCTGAAATGTGCCAATAAAAAGGAAAAAGCCAAAAGCTGGATGTTGGGCGTAACAAAGAAATTCAATATTAAAGAAATTACTGCCACCGGTGTTAAGTTTGACAGCAAAGGCCTTGATTTTACTAAGGAGCTTTCGGATTTATTAGATAGCATGGTTGAAGTTGAGCATCATGTAATATTGTTCCTAGATGAATTTCCGGAAATAATAAACAAAATGCGAAAGCGCGGCGCAGATAGTGAAGCCGAAGCAATTGAAATTTTGCACCAATTGCGGGAATTACGGCAAACAGGCCGATTTAAAAACTTTACCATGGTTATTGCCGGTTCTATTGGACTGGAATATGTGGTAAAAAAAATTGACCGGTTTAAAAATATCAATGACCTACAACCTATCAGGGTTGGTGAACTTGACCATAAAGAGGCTAAAGCGCTTATTCAAAAAGTGACAAAGGGCGCTACTATACAATACGATGATGCGGCGATGGAGGTGCTATTAGCTAAGGTGGGCTATGCTCTGCCCTATTATATACAAGTAATGTTAGATGCCGTTGATACACTGGCGAAAAAAGAAGCAATAGAGAAAGTTAGTCCTGAATTGATAGAACAGGCCTTTGAGCATATAGTACGCCATGACCCTAACCTGGAGGATTGGTATACCCGGCTAAACGATACTTACGATACCGAACTTAAATTTATTAATGAGGTGCTTAAAACCTGCGCCAAAGATGGCAGGTTAAGCATACAACAAATTGCCAATATAGCGCAAGCGCATAACTTAGATACAGAGTGCGTTGGCCTGATGGACGACCTTTGCAATGACGGTTATTTAATTGAAGATGATAACCACATTTACAGCTTTGTATCGCCGTTTTTACAGGCTTATTGGAAACGTAAATTCAGAATACTATGAACCCAGGCATTAATAATCCCGCGCTAAGTTACTATCAATCGGCGCTTTTGGAAGGCGATGAGATATTGAAAGGTTTCATTATCCGCAAAAAGGAATTTGAAACTATCCTCCAGTTTATTACCAAACATAAACCGGGCGACTCGATGCAGCACTTTCTTGTATTAGGTGCGCGCGGTAGTGGTAAATCTACCTTGCTAAAAAGGGTTGAGTACGAAGTAACGCATGATAAAAAATTATCGAAACGCTATATAGTTGTGAACTTACCCGAAGAGCAATCTTCTATTTACCGTTTGTTTGATTTATGGGATGCGGTAATACAGGAATTGGAAATTGCCGGATTGGTTAAGCACGTTGAACAAGGCAAATTGCCAGATGATAACACCCAATACGCACGCGAAAGATTTGAACTGATACAAGCGGCGTTAAGAGATAATAAAAAAGAGCTCATCATATTACTGGACAATGTTGACCGGATACTTGAAAACATAAAAGACGACTCGAACCTACTGCGCGAGCAATTGAGCAACTTTCAAAACATACAACTTATAGGTGGCAGCACGCGCATGAGCGAACACTTTTGGAAGTATGATCAACCGTTTTACGAGTTTTTTAAGGTAATGCGGTTAGGGGCTTGTAGTAGTGAAGAAATACACGCGCTGTTGAATCATTGGAGCGATAAACTAGGCATCCCACAAATAAAAGAGTTCATTAAAAATAATCCCGGGCAAATAGAGGCCATTAGAATATTAACTGACGGCCTGCCGCGTACACTACTATTTTTTGTAGACATTTTGGTAAACCGCCCTGCACAAAACGGATATTTTTATTTAAAGCAGATTGTTGACCTATACACCCCCCTATATCAGGAGCGTTTAAATAACCTGCCACCGGCGCAACGGCTGATAGTTACAAAACTTGCAGAATTTTGGGAAGCCGCCAGTACAAAAGAATTGCAAGAGGTATGTAAAATGCCAGGCAAGACTATCTCGGCTCAGTTGATTCAATTAAAAGATATTGGTATAGTAGAAGTTGTAGAGCCAACCGGTAAAACCTTCTTATATCGGATTAGCGAACGCTTTTTTAATTTATGGTTAATAATGACACAGGGCGGTCCAGCACAAAAGCGCAGCGCCAAATGCTGGACTATCTTTTTAGAGAATTGGTATGACGAGCAGGAATTAAAGAAATTGGCGGATGAATATGTAACCGGTATGGGAAAGAAAGAATATACCGGTGACCATGCGGCCTTGATGGCAAAAGCTTTGGCGCATTCAAAATGTATAAGCGAGATTCAGCGGGATTTGCTAATAGATAACGTGCTTAAATTAGATGATTTATCTGACGAGGCGAAAAAAAGCCTACCTAAATTAAGTAGAACCGTAATCGAGGAGGCAGGTAAATGCATACAAGCAAAGAATTACAAAGAAGCTCTTCAAATTTTAAGTGGGATTGAGCAAAATTTTGAAACAAAATATTGCATACAGGCAATTGCATACTATAAACTTCAGATGTGGCAAGCTCTGCTTAATATTAATGATGTATATCCCCTGAAAGCGTTCAAAGATAATGACATGCGCTCCAGCTTCGCTTTATTGTTGACTGCGTCTGCAGTTCATTTACGTAATTACTCGCAAGGTGCGGAAATAGGCCTTAACGCAATGAAAAAAAACTGGGTCAAGGGAAATACTCTTATTGACACAAGGAGAGTAGTATATATATGCTGTTACTATACCCCGAATCAAGAAAATAAGGAGCAGGCTTTGAACCTTTTGCATTCTGCAGGTCCGGATATGGCGTTTTCCTGTTTTGAGATTTTAATTGAACTTTGGAATGGCGCTGTAATACCTTATCCCAGGGTTAAAGCTGAAATGGCGAGATTAAAAGAGGATGACTTCTTATCAACTTTCTTAAGCCATCTGCTAATTCATTTCCAATATGGACATGTCGTAGAGCTCTTTGAAGAACATGAATTGGGCTTGAAGGGTAGGGAGTTAGATGCAATTTATTATGCTGCCCTTAAACTTCAGAATACGGATAGCTTGGCCACACAGAAAATACCACCGGAGTTCGAAGAACTTGTAAATGGTGTTGTGGAAGAAATACTAGATGCACAAAAGCGTTATTATCCTGAGCTTTTTAAGGGGAAGTAATTTGCCTGTTATGCCCACCCTGCCTATAAGTTGCTGATGATGACCGGTGATTAATATTTAACTTTAGAATGCATTGGTTGATGGGTGTTAACCGGTGGTGTTCTTTGAAAGCTTAATAAAATGCTGAACCTTGATTAAGGGATTAAAGGATTGCATGATTAGGTACCGGTTTGGAAAAAGTGGGCAAAGAGTGTGCACTTTTAAATTTTGAATTGAGTTTGGTTTTGCCGGGCAAAAGGCGAAAAAAGTTGACAAATAGTTAACACTTTTCAATTTGGGGTTGAGGGTGGTTTTGCCCGGTAAAATGATGAAAAAGTCGACAAAGAGTCGACACTTTATAGGTTTCATGATGGGTGAAAAATGGGGAGGGGGATTTTAAGGTGCGTTTGAAAAACTACTCAAAACTTCCCAAAAGTTCCCAAATGAAATGCGGGTTGTGAGTGGCTTGTTATTGCTTTGCAATTGTATGCAGGGTTCATAAAAAGTTCCGAGAATTCGGGTTTTGGTAATTGGGTTGTAGTGCGGTTTGTGGCGCGTTTTGTTGGTGTGATGTGTGTTTGTTGCAACCGGTGTTGATTATCAATGTGGTTGTTTTTTTGTGGAGGCCAAAAAAGTGTGCAGCGTTTGGCAGGATTTGGAACCTTTTGGGCGGTTTTTAAAAAACTCCCCAAAAGTTCCCAAGTGAAATGCGGCGGGCTGTTTGGGTTAGCGATAGCAGTGTAAAGCCCCGAGGCTTTGCGAGGGCTTGTAACGAATAGCGCGGCCCGAAGGGCAACCCCATTTTAGTATTTCAAAAAAGTGCGGCAATAAGGGCACGCCCTAAATTGTGTTCAGTGCTAATATGTTTATGTAGTGATATAAAGGCAGTGAAAAGGCCTCCTCTCCTGCTGAAAAAAAATGCTACCCCCAGGTTAATGGAGATAGCACCGAATATTGCTGACACAGTTTTCAATAACGCAAAATCTATGCCGAAATAGTGTTATTCAATAAAAAAGCCATCCCAGAAATGATGAGGATGGCTTTTATGCTTGGAGCGTGCTTATACTAGTGTGGCAATTTTGCAACCGGGGGAGCTGTTACTTTTGTTGACATTACCGTGTTATTAAGGCCGGGGTTTACTGCGGCGTTAAAGCGCAGGTAGCCAAACAAACCGTGGCTTTCCTTGTCGGGGCCGGCGGTAAAGTATAGCAGGCCACCACCATCGTGCTCGTATTCTTTTTCGGCGCCTTCGTCAAAAGCCAATGCCCATAGGCCGGGTATTACCAGCAGTTTGCTTTGGTTAGCCAGTTGGCCAAGGTAGTTTCCATCGGTGGTGTAAACATTAACGTGTCCATCGCCAAAGTTGCCTACCAGTAAATGCTCAGCACGGCCCTGGCTTTCAGTTTCGACCATACCCCATGGCGAGTTAAGCGCGCCTTGTGTGGCAAAGCGTTTGTAAAGGCTGCCATCCATATTAAATATATCGATGTAGCCATTACCGGCACCGGCTACGTCATCGTGGCGGTCGGCATCTTGCATGGCGTAGGTTACGTATAGTTTACCCTCAATACTTTTAATGTTGAAAGGTGCAAAGCCCTGTGGCATTTTATCATCTTTAAACGGCATGCTTACATAACGAAACAACCGGTCGAACACATCAACGCGGCCGTTATGGAAATCGGTGGCGTAAACATATTCGGTGCCGCCTACTGCGCCTATGGCAATGCCTTTATACACGGCACCCTGCGCCGAGCGATCGGCTACGGTAACGGTGGTATCGCCACTGCCCCATGCGGCTATAATGCCATCTTCGGTACTAAACAAAAACTTGCTGGGCTCCATAGCACCGGGTATTATAAAGCCACCTTCGCGGTTATAAACCACACCGGTGGGCGATGAACCAAAGTGCACACCGTTTAATGGTATATCAACCGGTGCTGTTAAGTGGTAACCCAGCGGGTTATAAACTACCGAAAGGCCTTTATGGTTACTGGCAATCCACACGGCTTCGCGGGGTGAGAAATCAATACCCCAGGCGTTTACCAATAGCGAATCGGTGCGTTGTGCGCCAAGGCCGGGGGCATCCTGCACCAAACCTATGGCTTCAACATTACCAATGGGTAGGGCAACAATGCCTAAGTCGCGGGTGCTTTGGTTTGCGTTGGCAGGGTCGAGCTTTTGTTCCATATTTTTATTGCAGGCGCTAAAACCTATTGCCATAGTGGCAACAACTAAAACAGCGTAACAATAATTTGCCGGACGGCACCTTGCACCGGCACATAGGGAGCTCATAAATACTTTCATATTTTTCATAGCTGTGATTTTAAATGGTTAATAAATAGGTTGGGTTAACCGGTTATATGAGCAAGTGTTGAGCAAATTTAAAATGGCCCTCCTCCCTCTGATTACATTTTGCAGGCCTTCGGCTTATGAAAATGCAATCGTCTCTCTGCGAAGAGAGACATGGGGCGCTTGCTAAACGGGCGAAATTATATTTACAACAAGTAGCATACACCAACTGATAAATCCAACAATCAAACTAAAAGAACAAAGTAAAATTTATCATGGGCGATTTGTTGAATTAGATAATACGTACCGTGGCTTTTTATTTATAAAAAATTAGCCTCTTCTGCCTTCCGGCAGAAGAGGGGAAATTTCTGTTTATCTATATTGGCCTAAGCCAAATTAAGTAACGAGATTTTCGCATTTTATGCCAATTAACAAACCTCATCTTAAAACAGAAACCTCGCAAATTACGGGGGGTTGTCCGGGAAGCGTTCGGAGAATCCGGATGGGCCCATCCCATTTTTCATTATAGGCAACAAGTGCTGTGCCAAACCAAACCGGTTTGTACTACACAGTACTTAGTGGTTATAACAGCGAAGTCAAGACTTGGGGTTAAAATTGCCCATTATCGGCAAAACGTAGCGGATGTGGGAATAAAATTGCGCAAACTGGGGCACAAATGCGTTAATATTAACACAAGTGTTTGCAAACAACCGGGTACGCAAATTGCAGCGCTGGCTAAAAAACAGAAGCGATGAAACCAACAGCTGCGGCACAGCCTTATAACTTTTTACAATGCGTAAATGATGTAACTCTTGCTTGTAATTGTATAACGCCAATGGCCGTGGTGTGCAGCAACTTTGTGCAACGCAATTTTTCAGTTAACACAAAAATAATTTCACATGAAAACGATAAAAATATTTTTAGCAGTAGGCCTACTTGTTATGATGGTAGGTTCTTGTAAAAAGAGCACCCAGGGCAGTTCGAATTTTGGCGTTAGGATGACTGATGCACCCGGAAATTTTAGCGCGGTTTATATCGATTTGCAATCGGTTGCAGTAACCGGCGATGCGGGTGGAGAGGTTACGCTAAACGCTCGTCCCGGCATTTATAACCTGCTCGATTTTACAAATGGTATTGACACCCTTATTGCAACCGGTAGTTTGCAGGTTGGCAGTGTTGAGCAAATACGCCTCATTTTGGGGCCAAATAACTCGGTGGTGGTTGATGGGGTAACTTATCCGCTAAGCACACCTAGTGCGCAACAATCAGGTTTAAAACTGCAGGTGCACCAGGCATTACAGGCAGGTGTGTCATACAGCATGCTGGTGGATTTTGATGCCAATCAATCTATTATACAACAGGGCAATGGTACTTATCAATTAAAACCGGTATGCCGGGTTATTGAATCTGCCATCACCGGTTCAATTAAAGGTACAGTTACACCGGTAGGCACTTTGGTTATTGTTACGGCCACGCTAAATGGGGTATCATATTCATCGGTAACGCAACACGACGGTGAGTTTTTATTGAAGGGAGTTCCGGCCGGTGTTTATACAGTGGTATTAACCCCTTCATTCCCTTTGGCGCCTATGAGTGTAAGTAATGTTGTGGTATCTACAGGCATAACTACCACGCTGGCAACCGTTAGTTTTTAGCGTTACAAGCGCTACATCATCTTATCGTTTTAAGGGCAAGCCGCAAGGCTTGTCTTTATTTTTATAAACAAGGGGGCACTAAAATTGCATCCACCAATTAAAAACAAAAGCATATGGCAAAGTACAGCGCAAAGGCACAGGATAAGGTTGAGAAGGTTATGCACGAATTAAAGGAGGGCACTTTAAAATCGGGACGCTCGGGTAAAACGGTTACCAGCCGAAAGCAGGCTATTGCCATTGGCTTATCGGAGGCCAGAGCGGAAGGAGCGAAAGTGCCTAAACAGAAGGGGGCGAAGAAGTAGGGTTGAGTGCCCTACACGGCTACAACTTTAAATACAGGCCTATAACCTGGTTCTCTTCGTTAAAGGTTACTTGTATGGTGGCGTTTTCGGAGGCGAACTGGCAGCGCTTTTTAATGATGTTGTAGTCTTTTTCTTTTACCTCGGTGGTGGTTAGCACTTTTTGAAACTCGCCTACTTTGGTAATAAAACCTTCCCAGGTGTTTTTTATTTTTTCCTCGCTCAGGGCATCAAGCATAATTTTAGCAAAGTCTTTACGCACGGCAGCGTAATCCTTTTTTGCAAAGGCATTGGCAATATTGGTGGCTACTTTTTCGCGTATCTCGGTACCGGTAGGGGTTGTAGTGCCGCCGGCCTGTTGGGCAAAAGCCGATATGCCTAAAAACATGATGAACAGAATTGCGATGGGTTTTATAGCTGTTTGCATGGTTTTAATTTTAGTGTGTATTAGATGCTTTGGGCACCGCGATTAAAATTAGGGAATTTTGTGAAGTGTTGGTACGTCCCTAAAACACAAAAGGCCGGCATTGCGCCAACCTTTTGCAAAAGTTTTATGTGTTACCTGCTACTACCAGTAAGGCAAATAAATATTAATAGCGTAGTTGTAGGTGCTAAGTGTGTAGTTTAAGGTATAGCCCGGTGCACAGGTAGTTGCAGTACCTATTTGCTGAAATACGCTGTTGGTGCCAAAGGTTATACTAGCGGTTGCATTACGGGCAGGCACGCTGTAAACGTATTTACCGGTGTAGGGCCTCCACCAGCAGTTTGTGCTGTAATCGTTGGCAGATATGGTTTGGGTTATGCTGGTTGTAAACGATTCGTTGTAGCGGTTGGTGCCCCAGGTATCGGTGTTACCTGCATGCTCGCTCGATACACTAAAGGTGCGGTAGGCCGGTGTGGTGCTTGATAGGCTCCAGGTGCGGGTGCGGTCAACACTCCAGGTACCGGTGGTGCCATCGCTGAATTTTACGCTCATGTTGGTTGATTGCTCGCGGTGTTTAACCACGGTGCCGGGTGCGGCATTCCACCACAGTTGCCATGCAAGGCCACCGGTTTCGTTGGTTATGGTTTGGGTGCCGTTAAGGGTAAAGCCGTTACCGGTGCCGGCATCGGTAACTACTACGTTGTTAATTAGCATGGTTGCCGTTGCACCGGCTACCGACCAATCGGGGCTGCCGTTGTTAAGTGTAACTACTACAGTACCGGTGCGCTTTACGCCATTGCAATTTGTAGTGCCATCGTAAGTAATCTTTATGGTATGGCCGTTGCCGGTATCAACTACTGTTTGGCCGCAAAGCATATACCAGCCGCTGCTGGTTGTTTTGCCTGCAAAGCCAGCTACCTGGCCGGCCCTGGCGGCGGCATCATCGCTGTTAGCATCAACCGCATTGGCAATGCTGTTGGCGTCTTTACTGTTTTGGCTATCGTCGGCCTTGCTGGTTTTGGGTTTAACGCAGCTTGATAGTGTTATACTAAAAATAAGAATGGCTATAAAAGAAAGGACGGGGATTCTGTTTTTCATACATGTATTTTTTGAGAAGTGCCACCGAAGGTAAGCAATGATTTTTGCTTGACCAAAACGTGCTAAATACATGAATTGCAGGGGTAACTTTGCTTAAACCGCGGGCGTAAAAAACGAATAGTTTTTTGTGTTGATTTAGAGTTGAGTTAAACAACAACCAACATTGATGTAATAGCTGTAATTTCAGTAAAATAAAGATTGAGTAACGTATGCGCCCTTGATGCTAAAAAACCTGCAAATACTTTTGGTGGATGACGATGAGGATGAACATTTTTTGTTTGAAAGGACACTGAACGAAATTGACGAGCATATTGACCATTACCATGCATATGGTGGCCAAGAGATGTTAGAGATGCTTGGCAGATGCGACCATGGGCCCGATTTCATTTTCCTGGATTTGAACATGCCAAAGATGGACGGAAAGCAGTGCTTGTGGGAGTTAAAAAGCCATTTTAAAATACCGGTTGTTATTTACACAACATCGCGACACCAAAAGGATATTGACGATGCAAAAAGTATTGGTGCCGAATGGTTTTTGGTTAAACCATACTCGCTGAGTGTACTTAAAAGCTCGCTGGAGCTAATTTTATATGATGCCAGTGGCACAGGCCATATTTTTATGCCGGAAACAGGGGTTTACAAGTTTAAGTAGGGGCATAAAAAAGCCCAAAGAGCCTAAACCTTTTGGGCTGAAACATCCATATATACCCCCCGATAATATGGGTGTTTATTTAAAAAACGTTCACGGGTGATGAACAGGGAGGCGGTGCTAAGAAAGTAAAGTGAGGGCGATATGGAATATGATTGTGGTCATATTTGGGGTGCAACCGTGTTAATGTGCGAATGTAAATGCCAACAGTCGGGCCTCTCCCGACCATCGCTTCGCTAGGTCACCCTCTCCATCGCAGGCGATAGAGAGGGAATGCAGAACGCAAATTTCTTACTGCTTTATTACAAGTACGTTATAAGTTAAACCCGCAACCATGGCGGTTTGGTCTTCGTTAAAAATCGTCCAGTTAGGGGAATTAAACCATACCCCTACAACCTTGTTGGAATAGGCTCCCGCACCATAATTGGGCGTAACAATAAGAATGTCTGTTGCGGCATTTGCCTGAGTAGTGTTTGGAATGGTTGTATAATCGCCACTTATGTTCCCTGCAGCGGTGACAAACTTAAATGCTGTGGGCGCAGAGCCCGAAACTTTAATAGCACCGTTATCCAACTCCAGCGCGGGGGTTGAAGTTCCTCCACCCAAAATATGCGTTTTTGCTGTTGATGCCGTTGTGCCAATACCCACGTTACCGGTGGTTTTTTGCACCAACATCGACCAACCGGCAGCGCTGGTGTAAAAGCCTATGCTACCGGCCGGGTCATCATTACCCACAAAGCCATCTTGCTGGTACGATAACCAAACGCCGCCTAAGAAGTTGCCATCGCCGGTTTGTATGCGGCCATTTACTTTTAAATCAACGTTGGAGCTACCGGAGCCACTTATTTCAACGCGGGCAGTAGGCAAGGCCGTACCAATACCCACTTTGCCATCGTTACGGAAATAAGCAATGGGGTTGGGTAACGAGTTATTTACAATGCGCACTGCTGCATTGGTGTTGTTAGATGTAAAAACGTATATATCGCTATACGCCGTTGATGCACCGACTCCTATCGAAACATTCCCACCATTGGCGCCAATAAGATTGTAAGCGCCCGCACCACCGGTACCGCCGCCGCCTTCGCATCTAAGAAAGTATCCATCGTCAATCATCATGTTGCCTGTAGCCACATGAAACCTTTCTAACGGTGAGGTGGTATAAAGGCCTACTTTGCCATCGCTACGGAAATAAGCAATAGGGTTAGTAAGGTTGTAGGCTAAAACGCTTACTGCTGAATTGCTTGACAAAGAGGTGTTGATCTCGAGATTTTGGTAACCGGTAGAATGAATTTCGCCAATTTCCAACATTTGAGCTGACGTGCCACCAATCATATTATAAGCCGG
>CAIOTH010000083.1 GCA_903861145.1 uncultured Bacteroidota bacterium
CAAAAATCATAAATTTACGGCATGGCGGAACTTAGATGGCAGAACAAAGCGGCAAATAGAATTTTTTGGGTGAGGTTTTTGACTTTAAGCTTTGTAGTGGGTGCCATTGTGGGAACTACGGGCGATTATTGCCATGTTATTACCAATACAGATGGATATCCTAAGAGGGGGCCATTCCCGTTTCTGCCTATTCCGGACGTTAATATGCCGGTTTGGGTTCCGTTTTTGTTTGGTACAGCGGTAATGCTAATGGCTACCGTGCATAAGCTGCTTGCTAAGGCTTATCACCCACGATTGGAAAAGCATTTTGTGCTTGCCGCGTGCGCGCCGTTACTTTTTGTAACTATTTACGCGCTTAGCGGCTTTTTGCAATTTGGCACCGGTGGCTGGCAAGATGTTTGGTTGGCAGCCCTGGCCATATTTATGTGGTGGGCTATGGACGGCACGCGCTTGGGTGCTATACTTGCAGTTACCAATGCGTTTTTCGGCACCTGTTTTGAAATATTTTTGGTAAGCATTGGTGGCTTTTTTTATTACAAAACGCACTCGAACTTGATGGGAGTGCCTAGTTGGTTGCCGTGGTTGTATGTAATAGCCAGTGTTTGTATTAGTTTGTTTGTGAGGTTGATTTAATAAACAGAGCCAAGAGAGATGGGTTTTATACTAAAACCTATGTAAGACCACTTGCATAACATTTGCAAGATATTGGCATAAATGGTTTACACAAGGCTTTTTTGCAAAGCATTAATTACCAATAACTTACATGATTTTTGAAAAATTATGGGTTTACAATTTGCAAAAATGTACACCATGGCGATTTATCTCTGATCAGGTAATAGTTAGGCTTTGGGATTTTGTGGATTAACAGTTGAAAAAAGGACATAAAAGCTGCCAATTGTCCCAACTTTAAGTTCAGAGGTTTGTTATTTTTGCGCCTTCTTAAAACCGAGCCGAAACATGATAAATCTTCGTTCTACTGATCACTTTGTAAATCGTCACATTGGCCCTAATGCCGAACAGGTAACTGAAATGCTAAACACTATAGGCGTTAAGAGCCTGGACGAGTTGATAGACCAAACTATACCGAGCAGTATTCGTCGCAAGGGCAAGCTAAACTTACCCGAAGCGCAAAGCGAGTACAACTACCTGAAAGAACTTAAAAAGAAGGCTGCTAACAATAAGGTTTTCCGTAGTTACATAGGCATGGGTTATTACAATACAATTGTGCCCGCAGCCACACGACGTAACATACTTGAAAACCCGGGTTGGTATACCCAATATACTCCTTACCAGGCTGAGATTGCGCAAGGCCGTTTAGAGGCTTTGTTGAATTTTCAGACTATGGTTAGTGACCTTACCGGTATGCCCATTGCCAATGCGTCGTTACTGGATGAAGGCACAGCTGCAGCTGAAGCCATGCACATGTTTTGGGGATTAAAGAACAAAAAGGATTCGCTGCACAATAAGTTCTTTGTTTCGTCGCTTTGCTTTCCGCAAACGGTTGATGTAATAAAAAGCCGCGCTGAGTTTTTGGGTATTGAGGTAATAGTAGGTGACCATAATACGGTAACGCTTGATAAGGACTTTTTTGGTGCATTATTGCAATACCCGGCTAAAGACGGAAGCATTAATGATTACAAAGCTTTTATTGATAATGCCCATAGTTTTGAGTGTTACGTGTGTGTGGCCAGCGACCTGTTGGCGTTAACCTTATTGACCCCGCCGGGAGAGTTTGGTGCTGATTGTGTAGTGGGAAACTCACAACGTTTAGGTGTGCCCATGGGTTTTGGTGGGCCTCATGCCGCTTTCTTTGCAACGAAGGACGACTACAAGAGAATTATACCGGGTAGAATTATAGGAGTATCGGTTGACTCGCAAGGCAGGCCGGCATTGCGTATGGCATTGCAAACCCGTGAGCAACACATTAGAAGAGAAAAGGCTACTTCAAACATATGCACTGCTCAAGCATTACTGGCAATTATGGCCGGTATGTATGGTGTTTACCACGGGCCCGATGGCATTAAGAATATTGCATTGCGCGTGCACACCTTAACTACTATTTTAAACAGAGAGTTACACCGGTTAGGATTTAAAGTAACGAACGAGCATTTCTTCGATACGCTGCATATCGACCTGCAAGGCAAAACCCAGTTGCAGGACTTTATTAAGCAACTGGCCATTACGCACGAAATGAATTTCTATTTCGATGAAAGCGGTATTTCTATTTCGCTGGATGAAACCACACAGCCTGAAGATGTGCTTGATATTGTGGCTGTGTTTGCAAAATCGCAAGGTAAGGAAGATGCAAGTTTTGATATCTATCGCTACAATGAAGAGCCACCTAATTTCCCAACACACTTAATCCGTTCATCGGCATTTATGACACACCCGGTGTTTAACAGCCACCGCAGTGAGAGCCAGTTGATGCGTTATATTAAGAGTTTGGAGAACAAAGATCTTTCGTTGACAAAATCAATGATTGCTTTAGGCTCATGCACCATGAAACTGAATGCCGCGGCCGAATTGGAACCAATAAGCTGGGCTGAGTTTGGCAACATACATCCATTTGCACCTAAAGAACAGGTTGCGGGTTATCTTGAAATTATTACTGCGCTAGAGAATTACTTATCGGAAATAACAGGTTTTGATGCTACTTCCCTTCAACCTAACTCGGGCGCACAAGGTGAATATGCGGGCCTATTGGTTATACGTGCTTACCAACGCGATATTGGACAAGGACATAGAGATGTAGCGATTATTCCGGCATCGGCGCATGGTACTAACCCTGCAAGTGCGGTTATGGCTGGATTAAAGGTAGTGGTAACGGCAAGCGATAGCCATGGCAATATTGATTTTGATGATTTATTGAAAAAGGTGGAACAGCATAAGGACAATCTTTGCTGCTTTATGGTTACTTATCCATCTACACACGGCGTTTTCGAAAGCAAGATTAAAGACATTTGTGCTTTGATACATGCCAACGGTGGCCAGGTTTATATGGATGGGGCTAACTTAAATGCACAGGTGGGCTTAACATCGCCGGCCATTATTGGTGCTGATGTTAACCACATTAACCTGCATAAAACATTTGCCATACCACACGGTGGCGGTGGCCCGGGAATGGGCCCAATTTGTGTGGCTAAACATTTAGCACCTTATTTACCGGGCAACGCAGTTGTAAAAACCGGTGGAGAAAAACCTATTTACGGCGTTAGTGCAGCGCCATTTGGTAGCGCTAGTATCCTGCTTATCTCCTACGGTTATATCCGTATGCTGGGTAATGAAGGAGTGGTATCTGCAACGAAGCATGCCATTTTAAATGCCAATTACATGAAGGCGCGTTTGGAGGAATATTACCAGGTACTCTACGTGGGCAAGGAATTTGGCCGCGTTGCGCATGAATTGATTCTTGATTTCCGCTCGTTTAAACACACGGTTGGTATAGAGGTTGAAGATGTGGCCAAGCGATTGATGGATTATGGTTTCCATGCACCAACGGTTTCATTCCCTGTTGCCGGTACGTTAATGATTGAGCCTACCGAAAGTGAAGACAAAGCTGAATTAGACCGTTTTTGCGATGCTTTGATTTCGATTAAAAAAGAAATGGAGGCTATTGAAAAGAAGCAGATTGATGCGCTGGATAATCCTCTTAAAAATGCACCACATACGGTTGCAGTGATTACGTCTTCAGACTGGAACCATGCTTATACAAGAGAGGAAGCGGCATTCCCGCTGCCATTTGTTAGTGAGAATAAATTTTGGCCAAGTGTTGGCAGGGTTAACAATTCGCATGGCGATAGGAACCTGATTTGCACCTGTCCATCAACCGAAAGTTACGCTGAATTAACAAACTGATTATTAACTAATTAAACAAATCCTTGCCAATTCAGGTTGAATAGCAAGGGTTTGTTGTTTTAAGGGATGTGCATAACGTGGAAAGGCTTTTGCAGGCATTTGTGGATTAATTGCTAGCTTTAGTATACAATAAAAATCCACCAAGGCAGTTTTAAAGGCTATTCGACACGCCCTGTATTTACTTTTATAAACTCATTAAACAGATTGCTATGGTCCCCCATTTTGAGAATAATTTATCCGACACCTCTAAAGTCTGGATATATCAAAGCAGCAGAAAGTTTTCTGCCAATGAGAGTGAGGTGATCAGCCAAAAAATAAAAGAGTTTGTGAACCAATGGACCTCGCACAAAGCGGGAGTAATTGGCGACGGGAAGCTTTTTTACAACCAATTTATAGTGTTGATGGCTGATGAGAGCCAGGTTGGAGTTAGTGGCTGCTCAATTGATGCATCTACTCACTTTATTAAAGCAATTGGCAACGAATACAAAGCCAATTTTTTTGACCGATGGAACTTAGCTTACATTAAAGATGATGAAGTAGTAACCAGCCATCGCGATGATTTTGAAAAGATGCTTAACACCGGTGAAATAAGTGATGATACCATTGTGTTTAATAACCTACTGCATACCAAAGCCGATTTTGAAACCAAATGGCAGGTACCTTACCGCGAAAGCTGGTTGAAAAATTTAAGGGTGGCTCACATATCGTTTAATTCGATATTATAATCGGTATCCATTATGCCTATTGTATTATGCCGTAAAGCTGCAATAGATTGCGTTGCATAATTTTTAAAGCAAAATGGTTGACTTTGTAAACTATCCCTTTTACCTTTAGAACAAAATTACTGACTATGCACCCGGCTTATGTATTACTTGCTATTCCCGTGTTTTTTGCAACCATGGGTATTGAATATTGGTATGCCAAACGTAAAAACAAAGATTGGTATAGATTAAATGATTCTGTAAATAACCTGGTGGTAGGCCTTGGGCAGCAGTTATGGAGTGCTGTGTTTAAGGTATTTTTGCTGGGTGTTTATGCTTACTTCTATAACAACTTCTCCTTCTTTAAAATACCAGCTACGTGGTGGTCATTCATCCTGTGTTTGTTGGCTTTCGATTTCTTTTTTTACTGGGCGCACCGGTGGGGACACGAGATGAATATTTTTTGGGGGGCACATTCAGTGCATCATCAAAGCGAGGAGTATAACCTTTCAGTAGCGCTGCGTCAATCGTGGTTTCATAGCATGTTGGCTTTTGTAATTTTCCTACCTATACCGATAATGGGCTTTGACCCTCTGATTTTTGGAGGTGCTGCAGTTACCCATACTTTATATCAATACTGGATACATACCAAGGCAGTTGGCAAGCTTCACCCATGGGTAGAATTTTGGATTAATACGCCATCGCATCATAGGGTACACCATGCAGTAAACCCAAAATACATTGATAAAAACCATGCAGGTGTATTTATGGTTTGGGATAGAATGTTCGGTACCTTTAAAGAGGAAGAGAACGATGTGGAAATTACCTACGGTATTACCACTCAATTAAAAAGCTGGAACCCAGCATGGGCTAATACTCATTACTATGTTGAGATGTATGAAAAAGCCAAGGGCATGAAATGGGCAGATAAGTTTAGAATGATATTTGCCAAACCCGGCTGGATGCCAGAATACTTAGGTGGACAAGTGATAGTGCAGGAGGTTGACAAAACAACTTTCAAAAAATATGATGCCGACACCAACGTGTATTTCAAGATTTACGCGGTAATACAATACTTCGTTTTACTTGGTGGCTCTATATTATACATGGAACATTATAAAGAGATGGATCTTTTTTATAAAGCTGTTTTCTTTTCACTCATCTTAATAACAATGCTCATAACCGGGGGGATTTTTGAAAACAAGCGTTGGATAATATTTGCAGAGTACGCCCGTTTGGTATTAGTGATGATTAGCCTAAATACCTTTTACTACCTGAAATTTATTGATTGGTTTAACTTTACCATGGTTGTATCAAGTATTGGGTTTGCTGCGTTTGTAGCGTTTTTTACCTATTCCTACCTAAATTCGAGAACATTAACTGCTGTTGGCAATGAATGAACAGCCGGTTGAGGGCTATTGTCCTTTTCGGCCAACGGTTATTAACATTTTGGGAAATTATTAGGGACAAAAAATACAACGAATAAAAAAGAAAAAAACCCATATTCGCGTTCTTAATAAAACCAAAACCAACTTATGAAAAAACTGTTGTTAGCCATTACGCTGCTCGGCTTTGCTCAATTGGGCTTTAGTGCAGAATCTGAAGCAGTGCTCAGTTTCAGAAAAGTATTATGGGGCTCTTCGAAAGACTCTGTATACCGGGACGGAAAAAAACTGGAATTTGCAAAGGATAGAAACTCTCTAATTAAAAATGCGTACGCACTGCCTGGTGATGATATGACCCTTGGTGCAGTAAAGCTTGAAAAGGTTCTTTACATATTTAATGATGAAAACAGATTTTACAAAGTGTTTTTACAAGGTTCATTCGACCAGGTTGAGGAAATGAAATTTATCCTTACCTATAAGTATGGAGATTACCGCAACGAAAGCTTTGTTGATGATAGCCACATTATGCAATGGCAGGTTAAAGACGTTACGTTTACTTTAAAAGAAGTAACGAAGTCAAGATTTGAATTAACTATTGAAAGCAACTGGCAAGCAAGTTCAGATTATAAAAAGAATACCAGCGTTGATGACTTTTAGTCAATGCTGACAATTTGTGGCAAAGCCCTGAAACTCGAATTTCAGGGCTTTGTTGTTTTTAGGCCAACATTAAATATTTGAAAAAGACGATAAACAAGCGTAAATTTGTATTACCGGCTAAAATAGACACCTTGACTATCAATGTGTTGTAATTTTTTGGACAGTTGAATGAATAAGCATGAAAAACGGGCTTGACAAATCGTAAGACTGCAACTATTTTAGTACAGATTATATAAGAACAAAAAACTAAAGCACCTACTATGAACTTTTTAAATAAGATATTCGGAGCGGCCCTATTAACCCTCTCTCTGAATACATTTGCCAGTGATTGTCCTTCACTATCCGGCCAGTTAACAATTGGAAAAAGTGAAGGTGCAGATTTTGCCACGGTAAGTGATGCTATTAACGCCCTAAAATGCGGTGGTGTTAATGGACCAGTGACTTTTTTTATTGAAAGCGGCACTTATAATGAGCGCGTAGTTCTTTCCTCTATTCAGGGTGCATCGGCTTTCAACGCAGTAACTTTCGAAGCAAAATCGGGTAGTAATGCCGATGTAATTATTAGCTATACAACTGCTGATGCTACCCTGTTATTAAACGGTGTATCATATGTTTCGTTCGAAAACATTACTATTGACCATAAGGCAGCGACATACGGAAACAGCGTAAGAGTTGATGGGAAATCGAACCACATACGTTTTAAAAGCGTAGTATTTGAAGGTGTTGAGGTTGCTAGAACCGGTGCTAACAGTGCTACGGTTTATTTTAGCCCTACTGCTCCAAAATCGGATATAGCTTTTGAAGACTGCGATATTAACAATGGCAGCTCAGGCATTTTTAAAGGTGGATACAATACAGATTCGCGCGATACCAAAACGTCTATCACCGGTTCGTTATTCTTTAACCAATACGAATCGGCCTTAGCGCTTACCAACGAAGATGCACCGGTTATTACCAATAACGTGGTAAGTACGTTGTCAACTTATAGCGCTTACAAAGGCCTTAATCTTGAAAATATTTCGAATAGCCTTATTATCAGCAATAACATTGTTACGGCTGCCAACGGTTCTATAGGCGTATCATTGAAAAACTGCGTAGCGCAGGCAAGCAGCCTTGGCCAGGTAAATAACAATTCGATTGCGGTGGGCGGTAATGGTGAAACGTATGGCATTTATCTTTCAGGCTCAACGGATAACCAGGTTCTTAACTTTAACAGGGTTAAATTGACTATTACAGGAACTCAGGCCAATAGTCACCAGGCTTACTACAAAAATGTAGGCTCGGGCAATAACATTAACATGATGAACAACATTATGTACGATTTAAATACCGGTGGCTATACCATTTTGGGTAATGAATACAAGGACATGTATAACCAACTGCCTGCACAAAGCAACCCAGCATTATCTGTATCGGCCAATGGCATTATGATTGAAAAGGTTACACCAATACGCTAGTATATAACTTGTTATTTACTCCCAAAAACGGTTCAGGAAACTACCCTGAACCGTTTTTATTTGCGTTACTATTTCTATTTTTATTATCTAAGAAAATGGGGATTGTTGAAAGCAGAATTAGTTCCTAATAAGGATTTTTTTGATAGCTATAAAGAGGCGATACTTATTGCATCGGCCACGCCAGAAGTTATTTATGTAAATGCTGCATTTACTCAACTTACCGGCTTAATGTTAGATGCGGGTGATGAAAAAGCTCTGATGGAAATCTTAAAAGCTTGTGAAACCGCAACGGTTAATAGCAACGAAAGCCATTGCCATCTTTCCATCGGGGAAAAAAATGCGCAAGTAAAACCGGTAAACGTTTCTTCATCACCGCTTATACTTTCGGATTTGACGAAAGTAACGCTGTTTACCTTTACGCGGCCGGGGAACAATCCGGCATCAATTAATGATGAACGAAAATTTTATGAACTGGCAGATGCCTCGCCTGCCATGATTTTTTTAGAAGATAAAAATGGCCAAGCATTTTTCTTTAATAAGGCATGGCTGGAATTTATTGGCGATTCGGGCGATAACCGATCAGACTCGAAATGGGAAACCTACATTCATCCTGAGGATATTAAAGTTACGGAAGAGCACCGGGCTGAGGATGTTGACAGAGTCCCCTATTCGTATGAACTAAGGCTGCAAAAATTTGATGGCAGCTATCGCAACATTTTCGTAATCCGCACACCAGTGACAGCCGAAGATGGGACTTTTAACGGTTACATGGCTAGCTGCCTTGATATTACGGAAATTGAAGAGTCTCAAAATAAAATTAATGAGCTTACCCGCGAATTAAAACTGGCAAATGAGGAACTTGAACAGTTTACTTACGTAACATCACATGACCTTCAGGAACCTTTGCGCATGATTACAGGTTACATACAATTGATTCAAAAAAATATTGAGCGAGGGAACCTTAGCGCAATACAAGAGTTTATGGATTTTGTACTGAGTGGCACCAGCAGAATGCAAATGTTGATTGCAGACCTCCTGAAATTGTCTCGCGTAAATCGTAAAGGCGCACCATTTACTTCGGTTGATTTAAGTGAGGTTTTAAATGTTGCGCTGGCACATTTGGCAAAGAAGATAAAGAATACTGGAGCAGAAATAAATTGCGAACAATTGCCGGTTGTAACCGGAGATACGTTTCAGCTGGTTAACTTATTCGAAAACATTTTAGATAATGCCTTAAAATTCACACCTTTAGACACTTCACCGCACATTGCAATTTCCGTAACAGAAGCTGACGGAAAATATATATTTGAAGTGAAAGATAATGGAATTGGAATTGATAATAAGTTTCATAAGCGTATATTTGCCATCTTTCAAAGATTACACAACCGTGGCGAATATGAGGGTACTGGAATAGGATTGGCGGTGTGTAAAAAGATTGTTGAACGGCATGGTGGTGATATATGGGTGCAGAGTGAGCCGGGAAATGGAAGTGCGTTCTATTTTAGTATCAAAAAATAATAGTTGATTTATGGATTTTGCGAAAGGCAGTAAGCAGAAACCTCGCGTTTTGCTGGTAGAGGATAACCCAGGGGATATTCGCTTAACACAGGAAGCACTAAAGGAAAGCGAAGTTGAAATAGTTTTGGATGTTGTATCGGATGGCGAGCAGGCATTAGATTTTTTGCTAAAACGCAATAAGTTTACTGATGCTATACGGCCAAATATTATTCTTTTAGATCTTAACCTACCTAAAAAGAACGGCATTGAAGTGCTGAAAGAGGTTAAAGCTCATGAATCATTAAAAAAGATTCCGGTAATTGTACTTACCACTTCGGACGCCGACCATGATATTTCAAAAGCATATTCATTTCATGCCAATTGTTATATTCTGAAGCCGGTTGACTTTGATGATTTTGCAAAAGTTATTCGACTAATTGAAGTATTTTGGTTCAATACTGTTCAGCTTCCGAACGAATAAAATTTATATATGACCCAACAGGAGCTTAAAGTTTTATTGATTGAGGATAATCCCGGAGATGCATTTCTTATTAAATTCTACCTGGGAGAATCGACTTCGCCGGTTTTTCATGTCTCGCATTCAGAAGATGTGAAAGGTGGGCTTGACCTTCTTTCGAAAGGTAACTTTGATATTATCCTCAGTGATATGAATTTGCCCGATAGTTTCGGAGTTGAAACTATTAAATCGATACTTACTAAATATCCCGGTAACCTCGTTATTGTATTAACGGGATTGACCGATGAGGAAGTTGGGCTTGAAACCGTGCGTTACGGTGCCCAGGATTTTTTGGTGAAAGGGAAATTTGATGGTAAAGTTTTAATCTCTTCGATTATGTTTTCGTTTGAACGTTTCAAACTAAACAAGCAGATAGACCGGGTTTCGAAACAGTTAGATGAAGAGAATTCAAGAATTGACTCCATTCAAAAATTGCTGAATGCCGGCTACATTGAATTCGACATACAAAACAATAGTGTTTTTCGTTCCGATTTTCTGCTCAAAATGATTGGAATGGATGAATCAATGAAAGATGCCAAACTTGATGAGGGGTTTCAGGCAATTATTAATTCAGATGAATTAAAAGCCAAAATGCAGGAAGCCATTACCGTTGGTAAAGTTGGCACGCACAATTTTAAAAGAAAAGATGGCAGAGAATACCGTTTAACATTTGAATGTAAAAACGGAAAGATGCTAGGGGTTATCCAACCTCTATAACGTTCTCTCAATTATCAGTTGTTAGCACCGTAGGTACAAATAAATTATCTGCACTAATCGCGCGGGTGTTTTCAAAGCCACCTATTACAGCGTAGGGTTTAATAATAGGAATACTAAGCTTGGGGTAATAGGCAAAAGTTATTTCGAAATACCCTATACCCATTGACAAATTACGCAGTTTTAGGCCTACCCCATAGCCCTGGGTCAATGTGCCTGAAGTCAACGCATTTTGTTGCATAAATGCTAAATCGGCAAACGCAAAAGCAGCACCGGAAAAACCAAGGATTTTAAAGGTAGGATAAACATCCGTTTCGAGATTTAGCACGTAGCTGCGGGTACCCTGGATATAATTTACAAAGATGCCACGTACTCCGTTTGAATTGTTCATTACCAACTCCTTATTCTCTGGCCGGTTAAAGCCAAGATTAACGTTGCCTGAAACAAACTGTCGCATCATAAACCGCCTGCCAAGTTTAACCGGTTGCGAATAAAAGTTCTCGCTTACCTTAAAGAGAATCTGCTCGTAAACGTTTTTCTTCATAAAGCCACCATATGATGCTCTTGTATCAAAGTAACCGAGGCCTTTTAGGTAATGGCCATAATCGATTTGAGCGCCTGAGTAAAAGCGTTTATTAAGTTGTTCGTCGTAATCATAACCAAAAATGAGGGAGGGATTAAATCCCTTGCCAAAGTATTCGGCCTGATCGAGATAGTATACTGAGTGATCAAGGTAGTAATCCCAATTAGCCAAACCTACGCTACCCAAAAAATAGGTTCGGTTTAAAAATATCAGCGACCCATCGGGGCTAACCTGGTAGGGCCGCGAATTATATTGGTAACGGTTCATGCGCCCTGAAACTATTAACCGCATTAAATCAAATTGGGGGCCAAGGGCCGGTAACTTAAACGAACGGGCGAGCCAGGCATCCTGCCAGTTAAATGTAACATTAGTGGGTATGGCCTGACCGAGCGTATTTGGCAGTGCAGCGCTTTGATGTTCGAAAGCCCCTTGCAGGTGGCCGGCCCATTCGCTATTGGCCGAAAAGAAATTACGATTAATGTTTACCCAAACCCCTTTGGTCAAATCATCATATTGGTAATGTACGCTGGCATCAATATGCGTTTTTTTGATGTTCTCAAATAAATATCCACCTGAAAGAGAATAAAAATCGTCCTTACGAAAATTAAAGGTTACGTAGTTTGATATAGACTGAGGTAGGCCCAAAAAGTTTTTGAATTGAACACCGGCCGAGACATAAGAATATGCCAGCGTGCTGGTCACTCCCCAACTCCACCGGTCCTGAAGCATTACAACAATGTCAATCATACCCGGCTCGCTATCTACCGGCATTACAAATATCTTGAGGTCTTTAAATGTATTACGCTCCCATAAATTGCGCTCTGTGTCTGAAATTAAAATCGGATCAATTTTATCGCCCTGCTTAAAAAGCAAATCGTTTCGTACCACCCAATCTTTAGTTTTTATTTGAACCTTATTGGCAAACCTTTGAAATTTGGTATAATGGTCGGTCACCGGTTTATCAATAGTAGCACCATATGGTTCAATAACACGTATATCGATATTACGAATAGTTTTTCCACGGTAAGGTTCGTACTCATCAGGGCCGTTAACCGGACGGTCCACCTTGCGGTCGCTATAGCTTAGGTATGAAACATAAGTTAGTGTTTTACTTAACCCGCTTACCAATTTCTTCTTTTGCGATTGGCGCTTTAACTGTTTCGGGGTTTTGGCCGGGCACAAGGGTTCATCATGCAGGTATTGAGCGGATAACTGCAACACCGGTATGCAAATGGCAATACTAAAAATGAAATAGTAAAGACCCTTCATTCACAAATTTTAAGCCCGTAAGACCAAATGAACGATGAATTTAATAAAATGCAATTAACGTATAAAACAATCTGCTGCTTGTTGGGGGCATCCCGCACTTTGTTTTACGGAAGAACTTAATTTTGGTTTTATGGACGTTTAAATGGCACTTAAATGCCCTGTTTCGCTATGCATTTCAATCTCAAACGCGCCATTATCCAGCTGGTTAACTTTATACAGGCAAAGGTTTGAGTGGGTGAATGCTTCCATATCAGTAAGTGGCCTACCTGTTAAGGTGCATAAAAAGGCCCTAATAAACCGACCATGCGTTGCAATAAGTATTTTTTTTTGACTGGTTGTAAACAGATGGGCTAAAAACTGCTTTTGCCTTTGTTGCAAATCAAAAGGGCTTTCGCCCGAGGGGGCGGGTTTGGCATGGATGTCGCCTTCGCGCCATTTCTTAATCAAATTTTGAAAAGTTGCATCCGACTCCATAGTTGAGGCTGTGCCTTCTAATTCGCCCCAACTTATTTCATCGAGTTCCGAAAATACCTGGTGGGGTATGCCCAATTTTACAAAGTCAACTATTGACTCCTGCGCACGCCGCAAGGTTGAACTATACACTATTTCGAAAGGAATATCCTTGTAAGCTTCAAAAAATACCCGGGCCTGCTTTCTGCCTTTATCATTTAACGATAGGTCTACACCTTTTCCTTGAACTATTCCCCTGGCGTTATGATCAGTTTGTCCGTGTCGTATTATGTAAAGCTCTCTTTGTATCAAGTGACTGGGTTTAGCGGTAAAAATATAGTTTTGCGTCAAACAAAAAACAGGTGTCGTCAGTTAAAAGAACTTCTTTATATCAATTTTTCGATTACTGCTTGCAAAACAGGTTGCCGGTTGCGTTTTATCGCATCCCGAATACTAAAACGATAAAAGTTGTTGCACAAAGAGAAAGGCAGCTCGATTTGTGTTCAGAGATGAAAGATATTTCCACAAAAAAAGGTTTCGTTGTAGCGCCCTTTAGCGAGGATAAGTACAACCACGCCTTTGTGATAAGAGCAGATATTTTTAATACAGAGGGCAAACTACCGGCTTTAAATTTTGCGAAGGTTTTTGGCAATCAGCCACTGGTGGCGGCTGGAAGAAAAAAAATACAGGAATCGAGCCGAAAAGATTACGCAGAGTATGTTAAGAACATCCAGCGCGAAATATGGAAGGGAAACTTTAAAAAGGTGGTAGCCGCACGAGTAATTAAAAAGAAAAAGCCCGGTGGATTTAACGTTGTGACCTATTTTGAAAGTTTGTGTAAGAAATACCCCTCGGCGTTTATATCACTGGTGTATACTGAACAGTATGGCCTGTGGGTTGGCGCAACGCCCGAAATTTTGTTGAGGGTAGATAAAACAGGTTTTAGCACTTATTCATTAGCGGGTACCAAGGCCAACACCCCTAATAATTTAGGAATGGCATGGGGCCCAAAAGAGCAGGAAGAACAAAAAATAGTAAGCGAATACATTACCGGATCATTTAAAAAATTAAACGCTACCCAAATGGAGGTAAAAGGCCCGGAAACCATTGTGGCAGGTAACTTACTGCACTTAAGAACCTCATTCACTTTTAAGAATTCCGGCAAAAACAAATGGCCGGAAGTTGTCGCCCACCTTCATCCTACACCCGCTATTGCGGGATTGCCTAAGGAAAAAAGTATTGCGTTTATTAGAGGCCATGAAGTAGCAGACCGAAGCTTTTACAGTGGCTACCTGGGGCCTGTTAATTTGAATAATGAGGTAACCCTGTTTGTGAATTTGCGGTGCATGCAGGTCTTAAAAAATAAACTGGTGGTATATGTGGGATGCGGCATAACGGCTGACTCAAAACCAGCCGACGAATGGAAGGAGGGCAAAATGAAATCGCAAACCTTACTTAACGTGCTATCTGCCAATAAAAAGTAGCTTCATTTTACCCAAATATTCGTCGCTAAAAGTTAAGCGAAAAATTTCACCTTTGCGCCCGATGAATACCAATAAACGGAGCGTTAAATTAATAGCAGATGTTTGCCGAAGCAAAGGCATACGATACGCTATATTTTCGCCCGGTTCGCGTTCGGCGCCATTGGTAATTGCGTTTTCACAAATACCGGGAATAGAATGTATTGTTATACCCGATGAAAGGGTGGCGGGATATTTTGCGCTTGGGATTGCACAGCAAACTCAAAACCCTGTAGCGGTAATATGCACTTCGGGCACTGCCGTTTTAAACTTAGGGCCTGCTTTATGCGAGGCCTATTACCAGCATATACCTATGTTGTTTTTAACCGCAGACCGGCCAAAAGGGGCCGAAGAACGCGGAGAAAACCAGGCTATTAACCAAGCGTTTGTATTTAAGGAAATGACAAATGCCAGTTATGATATTGACGCCGAAATGACCGATGATACAAGCCTTAAACAGTTAGCACATCAAGTTGAAACTTCGGTTGAGCAAACAAAATATGCGGTTCCGGGCCCGGTGCACATTAATGTGAGATTAACCGAGCCCTTGTATGATTTAAATGATGAATTAGCGGCGCCTTACGATTTGAAGAATTTTGACTCGACTAAAGTGATTAATTCTGAACTTGCTAAAAAGGAATTAGCACAACAACTGTCTTGTACCGGCAAGAAGTTGATAGTTGTAGGATTGCGAAACGCAGATAAAGATTTCGTAGCAAAGCTTCAATTATTGGCCGTAAGAGAAGATACAGTGGTGCTTGCGGAAACGGTGTCGAATGCGGTGATAAATGATGGCATCAACAATTATGACGGATGTATTGATTTAATTGGTGAAAATGCCGGGGACTTTGCCCCGGATTTGGTGATAACCCTTGGTAATCAGATTATCTCCAAGAAACTACGGCAGTTTCTTAAAACAAACTCACCACAATACCATTGGGATGTTTCGCCTTACGCTGAGCATAGAAGGCACACTATATTTGATGTACGAACCAACGAACATCCTATTAGCGAAAATGAATTGCTGGATGTTTTTTTAACCTCGCCTACGGCAAAATCGACGTATGCCGCCAAATGGAAATCGTTACATCAAAGCTCAATTGCTGTTTCAGAACAGTATTTGAATAAAGTAGCATTCAGTGATTTAAAGGTTTTTGAGCTATTGACAAAGGCGTTTCCTGAAAATGCACACTTACAATACGGCAACTCCACTCCTATTCGGTATTCGAATTTGTTTAGTCATAGCGCCTCATTATATGTTAATTCGAACAGGGGAGCCAGTGGGATAGATGGCTGCGTAAGTACGGCCGCCGGAGCAGCCTATGCCACCCAGCAATTAACCGTTTGCATAGTGGGCGACGTAAGCTTCTTTTATGATTCGAACGCTTTGTGGAACAAATATCTATCGCCCGAATTGCGGATTATCGTAATTAATAACTCTGGTGGGAATATTTTTCGCTTGCTCAACGGGCCAACCAAAGTCAGCGATTTTGAGAAATTCTTTGAAACCAGGCATAACCTGAACGCAAGGAATTTGGCACAGATGTATGATATCCCTTATTATTTTTGCGACCACCAAGAAAGGTTAGAAAAAATACTTGCAACATTTTTCCATCCTCATAATGGTAAGCCGGCCATACTTGAAATTAAGACAGATGGCGCGCTAAGTGCCGAAGTTTATAAAGGCTATTTTGATTTTTTGAAAAACAATAAAACTACGTAACACATAATTCAACACGCATGAAAAAGAGAAACTGGAAAACCATTAAAGACTACGAGGAAATAAAATTTGATTTTTTTGAGGGCATAGCCAAAATCACTATTAACCGTCCGCGGTACCGTAATGCATTTACACCGTTAACGGTGAAGGAAATGATTGACGCCATGAACATTTGCCGCGATAGCATGGATATTGAAATAATTATTTTAACCGGTGAGGGCGATAAAGCATTCTGCAGCGGTGGTGACCAAAACGTAAGAGGCCATGGCGGTTATGTAGGAAAGGATACTGTACCACGCCTTAACGTGCTGGACCTTCAAAAACAAATACGTTCAATACCAAAAGCCGTAATTGCTATGGTAAATGGTTTTGCCATTGGCGGGGGCCATGTGCTGCATGTGGTTTGTGATTTATCCATTGCCAGCGAAAATGCAATTTTCGGGCAGACAGGCCCTAGAGTGGGTAGCTTTGACGGAGGCTTTGGTGCGAGCTATTTAGCCAGATGTGTTGGTCAGAAAAAAGCGCGCGAAATATGGTTTTTGTGTGACCAGTATAATGCAGAAGATGCTTTGAGCATGGGTTTGGTAAACAAAGTTGTGCCCTTGAAGAAGTTGGAAGATGTGACGGTTGAATGGTGCAAAAAAATACAGGAAAAGTCTCCATTATCAATTCGCATGCTGAAGTCATCCTTCAACGCTGAGCTTGACGGGCAGGCAGGGATACAAGAGCTTGCAGGAAACGCCACCTTACTTTATTACCTGAGCGACGAAGCCAAAGAAGGCAAGAACGCTTTTATAGAAAAGCGCAAACCCGACTGGAGCAAGTTCCCTAAGTTTCCATAATAGCGAATGATAGAAACACATCCGTTTGGGGTTTTTACTCCAGCCAATGTTCAATGCCTGGTATTGGGTAGTTTTCCTACCCGCACGGCCAACTGGCGGTTTAATTGGTTTTACCCGGGCCGGGCCAATTTTTTTTGGAGGATGTTAAGCGAAATTTATGGACGGAAGTTTATTCATACTACAGGCGATGCTGCAGCCGGTGAGCGACGATTACTTTGTGAAGAAAAGGGAATTGGTATAAGCGATGTAATATACCGTTGCAGACGCAAAGTAGTTACCAGCTCGAAGGATAGTGACCTTGAGGTAATTGAAAAAATGAACGTGTTAAAAATGTTGCGGGAGCATAAAACTATTCATACCGTAATCCTGACTGGTAGTTCGGGGCCCGTTAGCGCTCATAGAATATTTTATGAGCACCTGACCGAACATAAAATTGCCTTTACTGTAAACGATACGAAACCGCCTATTAACGGACATTTTAAATTAGAAAAGAGAACGATTGAAGTTCATTCTCTCTATTCAACTTCAGGTATCAATATCGGACGGTACGCAGAAGCAAAAGAGCAGTTTAAAAAATATTTGCCGGCGACAGAATGATGACAGTTATACCCACCCTGCCTATAAGTTTTCGCATTCGTTATTGAGGTTATGTTTAGTTTTGTAATTGGAATTTGGGATTTAGGAGACCGGTGGGACTAATGCTCGAAATTTTGTTTCGTAAGTTTTGAGTTGAAAGGTGGAATTTTTAGGTTGCCAACTTAAAAAAGGTTACAAAGGGTTACAAAAGGTTACATTTTTTTGGAGTTGGGCCTAAAAGTTGACAAACCTTGACAAAAGCCGACAAATTCTATTTCTTAACTGAGATTGTGACGATAGTGTGCGAAAGATGTAAAATAAATTGCAATTAATTAAAACATACTATTATTAATTACTATGTTTCAGGATATGCCTCATCAATGCAATCCTGAATTACCGCCTGAAGGTTTTTGAACAAGGGGCGCGGAATGGGGTGATGGATGTGCGGGTTATGCGTAGTTCGTTCTAAAAATATTTTGGCAAACTCGCGGGCTGCGTCTTCAATAATTTCGAAAAGAATTTCGGGCTTTGGTGCAATGCCTTGATTACTTAAGCGCACCACACTTTTTGTTTGGCCTATAAAAACTGTGTGACCGCCACTATTAGTGATTTTAAGAACGGGTTGAATAGCAAAGAACGAATACTCCGGCTCATCCTCAGTAGGAGGAGATAATACCAAGCCGAAGCTCATATTAGCACTCAAATCTGAATGGCTCTCCCAAGGGCTTTCCTCCCATTTAACTACTTCAACAATGTATTTGGTTACTTCCATCAGTATTTCAATTGGCTGCAAATAAACGTTTTCTTAGACTGAAAGTTCAAGGCTATTTTACCTCGCACCTCAGCATTTTTTGGTAGGGCACCAATTGCTGATAACTACCATCGGTTGATTTTAAAAACCGGCAAATAACTACGCCCCTTTCTGTTTTTACATGTACGGTGTGCGGAGCGCTAGTTTCATTCTTTACCAGGTTAAGTTCAAACTTTCCGGTACGGCTTGAATCGAGATTGTTGTAAACACAGTATGGCTGACACCGGTCGTCGTAAAAAGAAATGGAGGCGTAGGTCGAATCGGGCAGGACACCTGAAATTTGAATGTTGTTATCAGTAACATCGTAAAATAAAGCGCTGTAAACAAAATCGGGGTTAGGCATTACCACCCGACGCATGCTGGCATCTGTTTTTCCCGCGTTGATCCAGACATTAAACTTATGTTCTATTCGACGCGTGGCAATTTTATAGACTACATCGGGCAAATAATGTATAACTGCCCACTGAATGGCTAAGACCAATAACACAAACCCAATAAGCCCAATAACAATCTTCCGCATTTAACTATATTTTTTTAATAGCCGGCAGTTGTGCATTATCCAAGTGCTGTAAAAAGTCTCTATCTCCCTGGTAAAGCCTTAGCACTAACCGAAAAGTGGCATCGGCCTTTACCGGTAACCAATTACCTATTTTCTGTTGCGCTGATAAAATTATTTTGAAGTTACCGAGGCTATCGGTTGCCATATTGTTGGCATTAAACGAATAACGATCGGTAGAGTTTGGTATTAAGTATTGGTCTTTACCGTAGGCAGTAATGCTCCAATAAGTTGCTTTAATGTTGTGTGTGTTCCCTTCTAAAATATAATCAGCACTGCCGGTCAATAATTTATCGTCGGCATCTTTTGAGGCAAACAAATAAATGGCTTCGTTAGAAGGCAGCGCAAATAATGCAAACAGGGTTACCTGGGTAGTTACCAAATCATCGCGGTTAAGTTGCAGGTCTTTAGTGCCCCGCCAACTACCATATTGCGAAAAGGCAGGTGAGGATTGGATGGCTGTAATCCGGTAAAAAGCAGTACCAAGCCCCGCCAAAACTGCCGCTAAACAAAAGAGTAAAATCGCAAAAAAGCTTCTAAATCTCATGGATGGTTAACTTGTTATCCGCCGCTTAGTTAAGCCAATTTAAGGTTTCTATTCAATTGTTTACATAAGTGTTTTGTCCTAATTGGCTTGATATTTGTATTTATATATCCATACTACATATTTTCTACATCAAAATGTGGAACAAATGTTGACAAGTTGCAACTTTCATACTATTTTCGGCCTCCCTATGGCAAGTGCACTCGATAATTGGAACCCGCCGGTATTAGAAAAGCCGGACTACTTTCATACTGTTAAATTCGTTTATAAACACCTTGATTTTCATATATCTGAGGATGAAGCTTATGCTATTCTCAATGTTTTTATTGAAAAATGGGATACTTCAGCCGGACAGTTGATACATGATGAGGACATGATGGAGTATGTATTGAATAAGATCCAGGATAACTTTATGGTTTTGCTGCCATCTAATAAAATAAAGCGGGTTACCGAGCTCATTCTATATTACCTTCGCGAAACAGGGCATTATTATCATCACGAATTGTAAATAGGGATAGGTGAGTAAATTTCAGGCGTGGCTTTACGCATTCAGGCTCCGGACACTTCCATTAGCGCTTTCATCGATTATAGTTGGTAGTTCAATTGCTTATGCCGATGTTAAAGCCGGTTTTAGCTGGTTAATTTTCGGGCTTTGTGTGCTAACTACTCTCTTCCTGCAGGTATTGTCGAACCTGGCTAATGATTATGGCGATAGTGAAAAAGGAACGGATAATGACGACCGTATAGGACCTAAGCGGGCAGTGCAATCTGGGCTTTTATCGTTTGCTGAAATTAAATTGGGTATATATGTTTGCGGGGCACTGGCGCTTGCATCGGGCCTTATCTTGGTTTATAAGGCCACCCAAGGGCTCAATATTAATTACACTATATTTTTTATTGTGTTAGGGTTATGTGCGATGGCCGCTGCTGTAAAATACACTATGGGGAAAAATGCCTATGGTTACCAGGGTTTAGGTGACTTATTTGTGTTATTGTTTTTTGGCATTGTGGGGGTTTGTGGCAGCCACTACCTAATAGCACATAAACTACACTACTCTGTTTTACTACCCGCCTTTACTATTGGGGCGTTCTCAACAGGTGTATTAAACCTGAATAACATGCGCGACCACACTAGTGATGAGAAAGCCGGCAAAATAACCATGGTTGTGAGAATGGGACTACCAAACGCAATGCGTTACCATAGAATTTTAATATTGGCGGGGTTTGCCGCAAGCATCATTTTTGTTATTGCGAACTTTACATCAACCATGCAATTTCTGTTTTTAATAACGGTGCCATTATTCAGAAGGCATTTGGTGGCGGTAAGGAGAGTTAACCACCATCAAGAGTTCGATCCTTTGCTGCCGCAGCTGGCAATCGGCACTTTCATTTTTTCAATTTTGTTTGCGCTGGGCATGATTATAGGAAGTGTCGGCTAAATCATAGTTCTTTACCGGTAAACTGCAGGGGCAATAACTGCTTTATGCTGCTTACAGAATAAACTTCCCCCTCCTCTCCCATCATCATAATTTCAATATCTGAACTGAATCTTGTTTCGTATTCTAAAATGCGCTGCCGGCAAATGCCGCATGGCGAAACCGGATGAGCTACAATTTGTTTACCGCTCTTTACCGTTACTGCCATCCTCTTTATTGCAACATTGGGGAACATGGCTGAGGCAGCACTTAATACCGTTCCCTCGGCACATATACCAGCCGGAAACGAAGCATTCTCCTGATTGGTGCCTGTCAATATTTCACCATTAGCAAGCAATACAGCTGCTGCCACTTTAAATTGAGAATAGGGAGAATACGAATTATTTAAAGCATCCTTTGCAGCCTGCATAAGCGCTAGGTCGGCAGGATTTAAATCGTGCAACTGCTTAAATACTTTGACCTTAATTTTTATTTCAAGCTCATTCATATAAGCAAGATGAACATAAATTTTGATATAGTAAATGCCCTGGTTTAGTTACACCCAACTCAAACAACGTCTAACTAATAAATCTAAAACTCAAGGTGCAGTCTAAGCCCCGGAACATGCACGGGGCCACGTGCCTTGTTATAACCGGGGTTGGCAATAAACTGATAATCGGGTGATATAAAAAGAATTTGCGCCAACTGCACATTATAAAACACTTCCAAAATCATTTCTGGCTTATAGCTTAATCCTCCATCACCGATAATAAAGCCAGTTCCGCCCAGTGCAAGGTAATCGCGATGCTCTGGTGATAAACCATTGATTACGCCGGCCACACCGAAGTTGTCCATCGGGCGTTTCCATAATGTACCTTTCATTAACATACCCAATTGAGCGTTATTATCAATTTCGGTAAATGCCCAGGTAGCAGAATGCCCATCGCTCCAATTGGCCCGGGCAAAAAGGCTGACACCATAACCAACTTCCTGCTCAAGATTCAAACCAAAGCCATACTTAATACCACCAAAATTGCTCCAGGTAGTTTCGCTTGAAATAACTCCTTCTATTAAACTTGCTTCGGCTGTATCGCCGGTAAGTATTGCTTTAATAGCGTCCTTATAGTACGGTGCGCGTGAGAATGTAATAAACCCGGTAAGCCTTGCTATCCCTTTATGTCCTTTAATCGACCAATCCTTTTCACCCTCTATGGTTTCCGAATTTGCCTTGTTCAATTGCCAATCCATTTTAAGAGCATTAGCCTGGCGCGGAACCATAACTGCTGAAAACCGGATTGCCCATTTGGGTTTTACAAATTCAACAACAAAACCAGAAGTATAACCGCGAGTATCAGCGGGAAAATCCCACGAGCCATTGGCCATTAAAGACCAGTTGAGAAATTGAGACCGGGCATCGTGGCTGCAACTATTGCCATCAAAAAAGTCGGACAAGCAAAATTTGCCAACCGTAATTACTACCCTTGATGCAGGAATTTTACCGGCTAATTGATTTTGGTCGGTTGCCTGTACATCATACTCACTATGCCCTAGTGGAAGTATTTGTTGAATATACATCCGGGCAAAAAATGGTGTGGGCGTGGGATTGCCTATCCTGTAAATCTCTCCATTTGGGAAACCGGCAACCCCATGTGCACCGCTTAAACCCGTGCCACCCGATAACTCGGGATTAATATAAATAGCTGCGCCTTTCCATAGCTTTCTTCCCAAAAATATAGTAGAAGTAAGAGACAAAGCATGGTCGGCTTTATTATTTAAACTATTAGGGCCGGAATAATCGGCATGAAAGGCCGGATGGTATTGAAAAACGGTTGTAACCTGGGCGTGTATCGTCCAATTGGCAACCGAGTCTTTTTTGCCCAGGCGGTCGTTACCAATAAGGCGGCTTATCACGTTATCCTGCTGCCCAAACGTGAGGCTCAACAAGCAACAAATAAAAATGAATGTGACAGCGAATTGTTTCATGTGCATTTGTTATAGCGATTATAAACCATCGCTATCAAAGACAAGACTAACAATTATATTTAGACTAGCCTAATTTTTTTATTGATTACTGCAAAGCCATGCTATAGCCATGTGCCAAACCTGCGAATAAACCATGTTTTTACAAACTGAGTTAAAGCGCAATAAGCCAGCAATATAACGATCAAATACAGGAAATAACTACCCGGCAATGGGGCCAATTTTAACGCACTGGCAAATGGTGAAAACGGAATCCAGATGCCAATAACCATGATAAGCGAAGTAAGCGCTACTACCGGTGCGGTTGCCCAGCTTTGGATAAATGGAATTTGTTTGGTACGAATCATATGCACTATCAGAGTTTGTGATAACAGGCCCTCAATAAACCAACCGGATTGGAATAGTGTTTGTTTTTCGGGTGTGTTGGCTGCAAAAATGTAGAACATAACATAGAAGGTAGCATAATCAAATATCGAGCTAATAGGTCCAACAAACATCATAAACCGGCTAATGCCACTGGCATCCCATTTGCGCGGCTTCTCCAGGTACTCGGCGTCCATCCTATCCCAGGGTATTGAAATTTGCGATATGTCGTAGAGCAAATTTTGCACCAGGATATGTACCGGCAACATGGGTAAAAACGGTAAAAATGCGCTTGCCCCTAATACACTAAACATATTGCCGAAGTTGCTACTGGCGGTCATTTTAATGTACTTGATAATATTGCCGAAGGTCCTTCGTCCGTAAATAACACCTTTGCGCAAAACCATTAGGTCATTTTCCAACAAAATAATATCGGCACTTTCTTTGGCTATATCCACCGCGGTATCCACCGAGATTCCAACATCAGCATCGCGGAGAGCTGCTGCATCGTTAATGCCATCGCCCAAAAAGCCGACGGTGTGGCCTTTTGACTGCAACATTTTTACCACACGTGATTTTTGAACCGGGTTAAGCTTGGCAAGAATAGAAATATCATCAATTTGCTCCTCCAACTCTTTATCGCTCATGTTTTCCAGTTGGCTACCCAGCAATATATTGGTAACCGGTATACCTACCTCTTTGCATATTTTCTTTGTAACAATCTCGTTATCGCCAGTCAGTACTTTTACCGTTACGCCCAGTTTTTGCAAGGCAGCTATGGATGTTTTAGCAGAGGGCTTGGCCGGGTCTAGGAAGCCTACAAAACCCGTTAATATCATGTTGCACTCATCCGCAACCGTATATGTTAGGGGCCGTTCGTCGTATTCTTTAATACCTACCAGTAAAACGCGTAAACCATCTTCATTCAGACTTTGGGTAATATCAATTATTCTCTTCTTTACGGTTTCATCTAAAGGAATGATTTCGTCAGTATCAAACTGAATCATGTTGTCTTCACCTGGGTCGATGGCATGACTGCAAATATTCAGCATTTCTTCAACCGCACCTTTGCATATTAGCAAGTGCTTGTCGTTCTTCTGCTCTAATATTACCGACATGCGGCGGCGCTGAAAATCAAAAGGAATTTCGTCAATTTTAAGATAGTCCTCATCAACCTTTAATTCTTTGTAAAGCTCCACATGCTCAAGCACAGCGACATCCAACAAACTTTTCAATCCGGTTTGATGATAGCTATTGAGGTAGGCCCATTTCAACACCTCATCGTCATCGTGACCATAAACATTTAAATAGCGCTCAAGTACTATTTTATCGAGGGTTAATGTGCCGGTTTTATCAGTACATAAGATATCCATGGCCCCAATATTCTGAATGGCATTGAGGCGTTTTACAACCACTTTGCGCTTACTCATATTTACGGCACCTTTTGCAAGATTGGCGGTTACTATCATAGGCAGCATTTCGGGCGTTAAGCCCACTGCCACCGAAAGACCGAACATGAATGCCTCTATCCAATTGCCTTTGCTAAAACCATTTACTAAAAAGACCAGAGGCACCATTACCAGCATAAAGCGTATCAGCAACCAGCTAACGCTACTCACCCCTTTATCGAAACTGGTTTCGGCCCTTTTGCCTACCAACGACTTTGCCATAGAGCCGAAGTAAGTATGCCCACCTGTGTTAACCACAACCGCAGCGGCAGTACCGCTAACCACGTTGGTGCCCATAAAACAGATATTCTCAAGTTCCAAAACCGATTTGGTATCAGTATCCGATACCCTTTGCTCCCTCTTCTCAACAGGCAATGCCTCGCCGGTAAGCATGGCCTGGCTAACAAACAAATCTTTTGATTGAAAAATGCGCAAATCGGCGGGCATCATATCACCCGCCGATAGGTAAATAATATCACCAGGTACCAATTGCTTAATATCAATTTCCTTTTTACCCAAACCAAGCCTGAAAACGGTGGCCGTGGTGGTAACCATCGATTTCAGTTTTTCGGCTGCTACATTACTCCTGTATTCCTGCGCGAAACGAAGAAACGAGCTTAGCAAAACCATAACCGAAATAACAATTACAGTCTTGTAGTCCCTGTTCTCAGGTGCTTGCAAAACCACATCCATAATAAACGAAATAGTGGCAAGCACTAAAAGCACTATGATAAAGGGATTGGCAAATGCATCTAACAACTGCATATACCATGCCGGGGCCTGCTCATGCACAACTTCGTTGGCGCCAAACTTCTCTGTCTTTTCCTCAACTTCAGTTTCGCTTAGGCCGGTATCATTACTTTCGAGCAACTCTAAAAACTCAGTTTTCTCGAGGCCAGAAACGCGTTTAAGTAAATCGGAGGCAGTACTATCCATCCCTTTTTGAGAATTGCCCCCTACCTGCAGTTTGTCAATCAATTTTTCTTTGATGAGTGTAGTCATAGCACGGCCCTCCTTTTGTTATGAATGACTAATACAGATACCATTCGTCCCCGAGAGAGGAAACCAAGGCAATTAGAACAAATAAGTTGGATTGTATTTAAAAGAAAAAGCTTTACCGCTCCGGCTAAATTATAAGCCGAAGAATTGATAAACAGCGCATGTTTGTTGCATAACAACAAAAGCGGGTTTACCCTTGCATAGTGCAATATGGGTAAGCGTAACAGCATTTAATTGACTGTTTAAATTATTATGATTACAACTGGGACCAGCGTCCATTTTCGTGATTACTTTTTTATTTCGGCGGCAAAAGTAGAAATGTTTTGAGAAGAACAAAACAGTTTATAGTTTTCGGTTTAAAAGTTTACAGTTAAATAACATAATGCGATAGAACGCTGATTTATTATGATTTTTATGATAGCTTATGATTCAAAAAAATAGCTAGCAATGCATGTAATTAAACGATTTAATGTTAGGGTATATGGCTTACTGATAAATGACCGTAACCAAATATTGGTAGCTGATGAAGCGTTTAAAAATGGAACGCGTGCGACTAAATTTCCCGGTGGGGGCTTAGAATTGGGCGAGGGTTTAATTGATGGCTTGATAAGAGAGTTTAGGGAAGAGTGCGGCATTGATATTGAAGTAACCGAACACTTTTATACTACGGATTTTTTTCAACCTTCATTCTTCGATACAGAAAGCCAAATTATAAGTGTTTATTATTTATGCAAAAGCCGGGAGTGGCAGAAAATAAAGACATCCACATCAAAATTTGATTTTGATGTGGAATCGGGGCAAGAGGCAGAATCGTTTAGATGGGTCAGTCTTTATGACATTGAAGATGAGGATAACATCACCTTGCCAATCGATGTTGTGGTTCAAAAACTGATGAAGAAATTGACAGAGATGCCTTACTAAAGCCTCAATTAATCATTCAACTTCAATACCGCAATAAATGCCTCTTGCGGCACTTCCACACGGCCGAACTGGCGCATTTTCTTTTTACCCTTCTTCTGTTTCTCTAACAGCTTACGCTTACGGCTAATATCACCCCCATAACATTTAGCGGTAACATCCTTACGCATGGCCGAAATACTTTCGCGGGCAATGATTTTTGAGCCAATGGATGCCTGGATAGGAATCATGAACATTTGCCGCGGTATAATGTCTTTTAGTTTCTCGCACATCCTACGGCCAAAATCCTCAGCCTTTGATCTGTGTATCATCGTACTAAAAGCATCTACCTGCTCTGCATTCAATAAAATATCGAGCTTAATTAAATCGCCGGGACGGTAGCCTATCGGGTGATAATCGAATGATGCATACCCGCGGCTGATAGATTTAAGACGATCATAAAAGTCAAACACAATTTCAGCCAATGGCATTTCAAATACCAATTCAACGCGGTCTTCGGTTAAGTAGCTTTGGTTAATGAGCATGCCCCGTTTATCCATACACAATGTCATGATAGAACCAATATATTCAGGCTTGGTTATCACCTGCGCGCGGATATAAGGCTCTTCTAACCTGTCTATACGCGTTACATCGGGCATATCGGCCGGGTTGTGTATCACCAGCATATCACCATTGCTGAGGTAGCAGTTATAGCTTACCTGCGGCACCGTGGTCAATATGCTCATATCGTACTCGCGCTCCAAACGCTCCTGTACAATTTCAAGGTGCAACAAACCTAAAAATCCGCAACGGAAACCGAAACCAAGGGCTATGGAAGTTTCTGGCTCCCAAACCAATGAGGCATCATTTAATTGTAGCTTCTCCAATGAATCACGCAAGTCGGCAAAATCGTCGTTATCTAAGGGATAAATACCCGCAAACACCATGGGTTTAACATCTTCAAAGCCATGGATACCTTCTTTACAAGGGTTATTGAACTGGGTAATGGTATCGCCTACCTTAATTTCTTTGGCATTTTTTACGCCGGTAACTATATAACCAACATCGCCGGTTTTAACCGAATCATGTGGCTCGAGGTCAAAGCGTAGACATCCTACTTCATCGGCTACATAGGTTGCTTTGGTATTTACAAACTGAACTTTGTCACCTTTGTGTATCTCGCCATCCATAACCCGATAGTATGCAATAACCCCTCTGAAAGAGTTAAACATCGAATCGAATATCAGGGCCCTTAACGGGGCCTTTGGATCACCCTTAGGTGCAGGTATACGGTCCAGAATAGCATCAAATATTTTATCAACCCCTTCGCCGGTTCTGCCACTGGCCCTGATAATCTCTTCGCGTTTGCAACCAACCAACTGCATCATTTGGTCTTCAACCAATTCAGGGTTTGCCCCAGGCATGTCTATTTTGTTGATGATAGGGATAATAGTAAGGCCCTGATCTACCGCCAGGTACAGATTTGAAATAGTTTGAGCCTGTATACCTTGAGATGCATCAACGAGCAGCAATGCGCCTTCGCAAGCCGCCAGTGAACGCGATACTTCATAGCTAAAATCCACGTGGCCGGGAGTGTCAATCAAATTCATGACGTATTTCTGGCCATTCCTTGCAAAATTCATTTGTATGGCATGGCTTTTAATAGTAATGCCCCGTTCGCGTTCCAAATCCATGTTGTCTAACACTGTGTCCATCATGTTACGATCGCTGATGGTGTGGGTGGTTTCAATCAAACGGTCAGCCAGGGTTGATTTACCGTGGTCAATATGCGCTATAATACAAAAGTTACGTATGTTCTCCATTGGGGCGCGAAGATAATTGAATTAGGCAAATAGCCGATTAAGAGGTAAAAAAAGGTGGAAAATTGCCTTAACAGTATTATTTGAGAGGTAAAACAGGCCAGAAGAAGGGTATTTGCGAAGGCCTTAAAAGTTTCTTTACGGCAGCTCTTGACAAAAGTTTCAATCCATTGTATATTATTTTCAAACGCACGATAGATATGAAAAACATGACCCGCACCATTTTAGCTTTAACCATCTGCTTCTTCTCTTTCACAACTATTAACGCAGCAACAGGCGACATTACAGGACAGATTATTGAAAAAGAAACCAAAATGCCTGTGGCTTTTGCCGAAGTGACCCTTGATAACGGAACTACAACTACCACAATTATTGCTAACGAATATGGCCACTATTCAGCTAACCACTTACCAACCGGCAAATATCATGTAACTGTTAAATATGATAACCATAGCATTGCAATGAACGAAATACGCATTAAAGATAGCTATACCATGGGTGTTAACCTGATTGTTAGCGGAACTGCAGCGAGTGTTGAAACTGAAAAAACTAAGAAAGATGATACTGAAGGTGCTTTACGCCAACACCAAGGTGGTAACTACTTTGATATGATTGTAAAGCCAACTCAAGGCCCGGTTAAAGCACCACTGGCTTAATTGTTATAAAAGATTTGACACAGTTTAGGGCCCGGTAGATTGAAAAATCTATCGGGTCTTCTTTTATTTCCACTCGCTGGCCTGATTCAACTTGTCAATTGCCGAAGAATCGAGCTTTACATCAACAGATTTTAAAATATCGTTTAGCTGTTCAAGGTTAGTGGCACTTACAATGGGTGCGCTAACTCCCTTGCGGGCCATTAACCAGGTGAGGGCAATTTGCGCCTGCGTTGCATTCTGTTGTTTAGAAACTTCATCTAAAGCAGCCAAAATCTTAAACCCGCGTTCATTCAAAAACCTCTTCATACTTCCGCCTCGCACGCTTTTTCCGAAATCGCTTTCTGCCCGGTATTTACCTCTTAAAAAGCCACTGGCCAGTGAGAAATAAGTAATAACACCAATGCCACGTTGAACACAAAAAGGTTCAAGTTCCTTTTCGTAACCCTCGCGGGCATATAAATTATATTCGGGCTGAAGGGTTTGATATACCGGATAGCCTTTTTGTTCGCTTATACTTAATGCCTCGGCCAAACGTGCTGCGCTATAGTTTGAGGCACCTATTACCCTTATTTTTCCTTGCTTAACCAATTCTGCGTAAGCAGCAAGGGTTTCTTCTTGCGGTGTATCAGGGTCGTCTTTATGAGATTGGTATAAATCTATGTAATCCGTTTGCAAACGTTTCAATGAATCTTCCACGGATTTAAAAATGTGTTTTTGCGAAAGGCCCTTGTTTTCGCCACCCATATCCATACCAACTTTAGTGGCTAAAACTACCTTATCGCGCTTCCCGCTTTTTTTTAACCAGTTGCCAATAATGGCTTCTGATTCGCCGCCTATATGGCCCGCCTGCCAGCGTGAATATACATCGGCAGTATCAACCAGGTTAAAGCCAGCATCGATAAAGCCATCCACTATTTTAAAAGAGGTTGGTTCGTCAATCGTCCAACCAAAAACATTACCACCCAAGGCCAGTGGCGCGACTTCAATGCCTGAGTTTCCTAATTTTCGTTTCTCCATTACAACAGATTTTAGAAGCCAGGTTTAAGAACCAAGACTAAACGTTATTGCAACCTAAAAGTTCATTTATTGTGGATGATAAACGGATTCAGCCTTCTTCATTACGTCTTCTTTTTTTAAACTAAGCGGGCGCATTTCCTGGCGGCTGAATAAATCCATTTGATCGTTGTAATGTTTGCTTTCTGGTTTTAAAGAATTGCCAAGCGGTTGAAGTGCGTTGATACTGGTTAATCCGTTTTTACCAAAGCTGGCAAACATGGTGTAGGTATCGCCAAACTCGGGCTTAAACGTAAATGTGCCGGGTATTTGTTTAGGATATTGAGGACTCAGCACATCAGGAAAGCCGCGCAAAGGCAGGTTTTTGTTTCCGCGTATATTTCTTTGCACCGTGCCCCACTCAACCTTAACAGTTCCAAAATGAGCCTTAAGTGTATCAGATACTTTCCGTAATGTGCTAACCCATTCGGCTTCTTCAACTTTAAATCCACTTACAAAACAATTATCATCGCAACCGTTTTTGTCGAAAATAATTTTTATTGAGAGGGCTAATATTGTTGGTGCACATTCGTGAATTTCGGCTATACGGTTCCAACTTTTTATTATCCCAATGGCTTCCTTAATGTCAGGATATTTGTTTTCATCTAAATGAAAAATTGGCTCCATTGATTCACCAAATCCACCTTTGCGGCTGAATCTTACGTCAAACTTCAGTTTGCGAATGTCGTCAAAGCTGAATTTATCCTTTTCATCCATCTGCTCTTCAAAGCGATTAGCGCGGTTGTTATCGCCGGGCAAACCATCTACCATTTTTTGAGGTAAGTAAGTATACGCCTGTGCACAATTTTTACCGGTGGCATGAAACGGGCTATTGTTTGTATTGAAAACATATCCGCAGCTAGGATTGATAGTATGAGGCATACTATCAATTGGCACTAAATCTGTCCACAAATTTTTTGAGGTATTTCCGGGAAGCAATCCCTTCCAGTTGAAAGACGTATCCTTTCGGGCGGGCAGCATGCCATGCTCTATATATAAAATGTTATTCTCCTTATCGGCATACACAATATTAAACAAGGATATAGCGTGTATTTCGAGTGCCTTTCTAAACTCGGCATAACTGTTGGCCTTGTTCATCCAGTATAGTTGCTCAGCAGGTTTGATGGTAGTGTTACCGGGAAAACGAAGCGAATAAAAGCTGTGCGACTTATCACTTTTTACGGTGCATCCATACTTGCTCCAGTAAGTCGTTTTTTTAACGGGGATTACAAGTTTGTGGTGCTTACCTAAACCTACTTTTAACCAAACGGGGCGTTTTTCTAACTGATAGTTTTGGCCATCAAATTCATAAGTTAATGATTTGCCCTTTACCATTTTTAACTTGTAAACATCCAGGCGGTCGAAGAAATTCCAGGTCATGCCCCAACCCAGGTTATCGTTAACGCCCATGGATAATGAGCTAGTACCCTGGAACATCGGGCCCTCAATATTTAACCCTTCATCGCTATGCAAATGGGCTTCGTAAAATGAAAGTGCGCCATCCATCATCATGTGTGGGTTAATGCATAAAAATGTTTCACCGGTAGTAGTGCGGCTTGCGTTTAGAGCAAAGGCATTTGAGCCTGCCGGTTTGCGTTGATGTTCGGGAAAAACAGATTTTACAGTGTCATACTTCCCTCCCACTGCGTTGCCAATACCATCGGGGGCATCGTTAAGCAACGACATCATTACCACATACGATGTAACTAATTCTTTATCGCTAACCGGAAAAGCTTTTTTCACTTTCACCTCGTTTGGATGCGCAGCGGCATAGGCATTTATACCTTGAGCAAAACCGTTGATATATTTTTTGAATTCAGGCGAGAGGTCTTTGTCATAATGTTCCTCCACCAATTGACGGGCACCTATTGCATGAATAAAAAAGTCGGCCTCGGCACCTTCTTTGCCGTCAGCAAGCCCTCTCATTTCTTTGCCGGCGTATACAAGGTCCTGTCCCTCATCAAAAGCGTCCTCGGCATTTGCCCAGGCCAGACCATAAGCCACCTCCGCATCGGTTTTACCAAAAATGTGGGGTATACCGAAGCTATCGCGAACAATAGTTACGTTCTGCGGATCGATTTTTGGAAATGTTTCATTTTGTGAAAAAGCCCGAGCTGAAAGGAGTATTATCAGCAATAACGGGAGATAAAGTTGCTTAGCCATTTTATTTATCGTTCAATGATTTGTTTAATGCTTTGAAGAAAGGCATCCATGCCGGTTTCAGAATGGTTATATCCGGCGTCGTTAGCAAAGCCCTTTTGTGTCCATGTAAGTTTTGCATGTTGATTAGGTTCCTCACTCAGTCCATACGTAACTAAAGAATAGTTTTCGGGCTTATCTTCAAGTCCCGAAAAAGCTGTCCAGTACCGGTAACTCAATACCCTGTTATTTACATTTTCAACTACCAACCCTTTATCGCGGTATTTATGGCCCTGGTATTCTCCCTGAAATATTATTTCGCTGCCAACCTGCCAATCGGTAATGGTTTCAGTTCCGAAAAGATATTCCTTAATGATTTGGGGATTGGTTAAAGCATCCCATACTTTTGACACAGGAGCGTTAATCACTACCGACTTTGATACAGACAAATCAAGCATCATACTAAGGTGTTTTACTTTAAAAAGTGGCGAGTTCAAAACTACTCAGATTTTTTTAGTCTTTTCGCTAAAATTCCAACTTCATTCATAACTTACCAGTAATCTTATCTTACCTATTTTCGCCCAAAATTAAATTCATGCTTCGTTGTTCAATTTCTATCCTGTTTGCCCTAACATTAGTATTAACAGGCATTACCACCCAAGTTTTGGCAGGCGACAAGGGTAAAGCGCCCGGCAGCCCCGTAAATGTACAGGCCGACTCGATAACCTTTGTTGTAATAGGTGATTATGGGCGCGATAGTAAACAGGAAGACTCGGTAGCCAATATGGTAAAATCATGGAACCCCGATTTTATTATCACCATGGGAGATAACAACTATTTTACCGGTAGTGCAGCCACCATTAAAAAAAACATTGGCAAATACTATGGCGACTATATTTATAACCCCGATGCAAAGCCTGAATGGCAATGCCACGGAAAAGCCGAAAAGCAAAAACAAAACAGGTTCTTCCCTACACCGGGGAATCACGACAATTATTCCATACCAGCATTAAAGCCTTACCTGGATTATTTTACGCTGCCGGGCGATGAGAAGAATTACGATTTTAGTTGGGGGCCGGTCCATTTCTACAGCCTAAATACCGGTAAATCGGCCAAAAACAAAGTTGAAAATGCAAAGGAATCGGCATGGCTGCATGATGCTTTGCAAAAAGATACCAAGGCTTTTAAAATCGTTTATTTTCATCACCCGCCATTCTCAGGCGGCCATCATGGAAGTGCAAAAGATATGCGCTGGCCGTATAAGGATTGGGGAGTTGATGCTGTATTGACCGGGCATGAACATTTTTATGCGCACGCTACTGTAAAAGGTTCACCAAAGCCTCTCTACCTTATTTGTGGTAACAGCGGTAGTAACGAGCATTATCCCTGCGATCAACATCCGTTGGATAAAGACAAATACGACTGGTTTTGCGATAATGTGCATTTCGGGGCTATTAAGGTTACTGTAACTGCGCACAAGGCAATTTTTGAGTATTACGCAGTTGAACAGCCGGGAGCGCCCTGGGATGTGAATATTATTACCAAATAGCTTAAACGTTGAGCAAATCATTTGCCTTGCTCGATATTTCCTGAAAGGCTTTAGTGTCTTTCACTTTATCTATAGATACAGGAGGAACAGGGTTAGCAGTATGCTCGGCTAAGTACATTTCAAAAAACTTAAGGTCGTGCCACTTGCCCAGCTTGAACCCGATTCTTTCGAACAGCGCTATCTCGGCAAAACCCATAGCTAAATGAAACTGCTCGCTTTGAGGATTAGGAGTGGTAACACCAGCATATACATTAATAAAACCCTGCAATTCTAATACAGATAATAAGGCGTGGTATAGAATTCGCGCTACGCCTTTACCATGAAATTTTGGGTCGACATAAATCGTAGATTCAGTAGACCATTGATAGGCTGTTTTCACCCGGTGAATGCTACCATATGCAAAGCCGGCAACCTGGTTGTTTTGAACACAAACAAGGCAGGGGTAATGAGAGGCGATTTTCCTTATCCTTTCGCTATATTCTTCCAACGATGGGACGTCGTATTCAAAAGTAATTGCCGTGTTAATTACGTTGGGCGCGTAAACCGCAAGCATGCCGGCAAAATCCTGTTCTTCAACCAACCTTATTTTAAGTTGTTCATCCATAAATAATTGTTTGCGCAGGCAAAATAAACACAAAAGGCAATGCCCGATAGAAAAGTTGTTGGTAATAATTATTGCCGGGAGGCATTAAAGGCAATGCACAGAATCAATATTTACATAATTTCGAACCATGAATTTAGAGAGTGATGAAACCGGAAACGTGGTTGAACAGGATAGCGAGCTAGACCCAAACGAACCATACCCCGTTGTTATAGCACCCCTGCATTTTATTTTGCTATGCATTGCTACCATGGGGCTATACTGCATTTGGTGGCAGTATAAATGCTGGGTGTATTTTAAAGAAAAAGAGAAGTCGAATATTATTCCGCCGATTTGGGCACTCCTTTTCATCATTTTTGCGGCTACCTTAATTCCACTGTTGAATAAAATTACAGCCTACAGCAAGCTTTACAACCATAAAGTAATGTTTAACTCTATAGTTATATGGCTGGCCTGCATGAGTATAAATTTTGTAGGCTACCTATTAAAGGAAGTTCATCCGCTGCGTAGTTTACTTACAGGCATATTGATATTTGTACCGTTGATATTGCCGGTTATGGAGTTCAACTTTTATTTTACAGGTAACCGAAATGGTTATAAAAACGACAAGCTAACTAACAGGCAGATATTGTTGTTGATGCTTGGCGCATTTATGTGGGCGGGTATAATAAATGCAGTAATGACGGGTAATTTTCCTCCGCCCGATCCATTTAAGATGAAGTAACCATTACGGTTTGCTTAAACGCCATACCTCTGCTTTTTTAAGAAGCCAGGCCAGCAAAAAAGCTATTAAACAACCGTAAAGCACTTCGGCGGTTCGGGCTAACGCAATTTGCATTGCTTCGCGCCAGGGAGCGTGTTCAACAATTGCGGGTATCATAACAATGGCAACCGTGGTTGGTGCCAGTTTCCAACTAGCCGGGTAATTTTTGAAGGAGGTGCTAATAATAACTGAAACAGAAATTGCGGCAATTAGCGACCAAAAGGTAACTCCAGCAATATAAATGAATAGCAAGCCCAAAATACAACCTATAACCGTATTAACCACCCGCGAAATGGTGGAGTTTCGAACGTTATCAAAATCCGGATCGGACACAACGATGACAGAAATGAAAGCCCAAATTTCTTTACTGTCTTTAACCTGTTGTAAAGTCCACCAAACTATGCTGCAGCCCAACACTATTCGGAAGGCATAAAGGAGAGATTTGTTGTTGAAGGAAAAGACGTTGCTGAAATTCACATTACAAAGGTAAAAACCTATAGGCATAAAAACCAAGGGAATACTAGGGCGTAATCAAGAGTGGGATACCTACTTCAGTATGTTCAAAAAGCTCTTCAATCTCGGCGTTCCTTACTGCAATGCAGCCCCAGGTCCAGTCGTTTTGATATCGGTCGGGCCCAACATTTTCCTCACCATTAGGTAAGCCGTGAATCATAATATCTCCGCCTGGGGATAGGCCTATTTTAGCTGACCTTTGTTTATCAACGGTATTGGGATAGGAAACGCCAAGGCTTTTATGAAACTGGCTATTGTGATTTTTACAATTAATGAAATAAAGGCCTTCGGGAGTTTTAAAGTCGCCGGCACAACGTTTGGGCCCGATGGGGTTGAGGCCCAAATGGATATTATAGGTTTTAAGTAGAATCCCTTTCCTGAAAACCTCCATTTCGTGGTTGGCTTTATGTATGGCAATACTATCAATTACCATGTTATCGGCAAGCTTAGCAGGCATGGATTCTTTATCAAAATGAAAACTTAAACCCGTTTTTATTCCGGCGGTTAAGGTTTCTGACATTACGAACGCAAAAAAGCACGCTGTTAAAAATGAAAGCTGTGAAATTCCGAACCTTGGCATTGTAAACTATGCACCATACCAGCTATAACGTCCGCGCTTCTTCTAATAGTATTCGTATTGATAACTTAATATCAGCCGGCATGTAGCAAATTTCCAATACAGCCCCTTCCGCCACCTTCTCGCACAAAGCTGCGGGATGAAACAAAAGAGGAAACCAGAGCTGGTTTTCAGCAACAGACTCCACCGGTTTTCCACAAAAGGAGGTGTTGTAAAATATTTATTTCAAAACACATAATAAAATGCATACTTCAAGCGTATCTTAGTATCAGATTATTTGATTGCACGATTTTTTATATTTTGATCGGGCATAACCTATAGTCTAAAAACTCCACTCAACCCATCCTACAAATGCGTACCGCAAAAACCTGTCTAGCTGTGTGTTTTATGCTTTTTCTATCAGCCTGCAGTAACAAGAACAAAGTGAACCTGATATCGTCAACCGCTAAAGATGAGGTGCCATCACTCGGTAATCTCAGCTTTACCTTCGACAAAAATTTAGCACCTGATTCGCTGCTAAGCCGATGGGACACCACCGCCTTTGTGCAGTTTGAGCCCAACATACCGGGGCGCTTTAGGTGGGAGAACGCTAATGAATTAATCTTCTCGCCGGAGAACGAACTACCACCGGCAACCACGTTTAAGGCAAACGTTACCCGGCTTATTGTTCAGTATAATAAAAAGCTATCGCTGGGCAAATGCGAGACGCTTAGCTTCCATACACCATACCTGCAACTGCAAAGTGCCAATGCCATGTGGAATGTTAGTGACGGCAATGCAAGCACGGCCTTTCCGCAAATCGATTTCTACTTTAACTATAAGGTAAATCCTTCGAAGCTAAAAGATTTACTTACGGTTGAAATCGACGGTGCGAAAAAAGATTTCAGCCTTCAAACTACCGTTGCAGATAATAAAATATCGGTAACGCTTACCGGTATGAAAATGGACGACAAGGATTTAGCCTGCCATGTAAAAATTGCCAAAGGCCTGTTACCTGAAAGAGGCAATAACCCAACGGATAAGGATATTGAAGCCAACCTGGTTATAACCTCGCCATTTACATTAACCGTTCAAAACGTTGAGGCGGACCACGATGGCACGCAAGGAACAGTAAAGGTTTATACCAGCCAGCAACCCATTGCCGCCGAACTAAATTCGTTTGTTACCATTGACCCTAAAGTGAATTTTAAAACTGAGGTGACTAGTGAGGGGTTTATCATTACCTCGGAAGATTTTGACGTAGGTAAAAATTATACCCTGCTTTTAAAGAAAGGATTAAAGGGCAGAATTGGCGGCACGCTGAAAGAAGATTACACCAATAACCTAGCCTTCGGGCAGTTAGAGCCGAGTATTAGTATAGTTAATAAGAAGGGTGTTTACCTTACCGGCAAGGGCTCGAAAAATATTGAGGTGGCTATTACCTCAGTAAAAAAGGTGCGTATTACTATTTCGAAAATATACGAAAACAACTTACTGACGGCACAACGTTATGGATATGAGCCGGGCAACGGTTATAACTACAATGAGGGAGATGGTGAGGGGGACGGTGAAGGTAGCTCGTATTCATCGTATAGTTCGGATGCTGTACTAGGCGATGTTATTTACGAAAAGCTGATTGACACAAAAACGCTGCCACGCTATGGCAATAACCGGCTGTTTAAGTTTAACCTGGAAGATAAGTTGAAGGAATTTAAGGGTATTTATCACATTTCAATCCGCTCGGATGAGCAATACTATTTGCGCGATTCGAGGTTTATATCGCTTTCGGATATCGGGTTGATTGCGAAGGAAGGCAAGGGCAAAATAATGGTGTTTGCCAATTCGATTCAAACCGCAGAGGCTTTGAGCGGAGTAAGCGTAACGGTAGTAGGAAACAACAACCAAACTGTGGGTACTGCAACAACCGACGCAAGTGGTGTAGCTGAAATTGCAGTTGCGAAAAGGGAGTTTTCGGGATTTAAAAGTGCGATGATAACAGCTAAGTATGGCACTGATTTTAACTACCTGCCATTCAATAGCACCCACGTTGAAACTTCCCGGTTTGATGTAGGTGGCAAGCGCGCCAATTCAACCGGGTTGGATGCTTTTGTGTATTCGGAAAGGGATATATACAGGCCGGGCGAAAAGATAAATTTTAGCGTAATTACGCGCAACTGGAATTGGGAAAACCCGGGTGAGATACCCTTAAAGTTAAAGTTCCTACTGCCTAATGGTAAAGAGTTGAAAACCATGCAGAAAACGCTGAATGATGAAGGATCGCTTGAAACGCAGATTCAGCTTTCTACATCGGCAATAACAGGTAGTTACTCCTTAGAAGTTTATACCAGTAACGATGTGTTGCTGACATCGAAAAACGTGCAGGTTGAGGAGTTTATGCCGGACAGGATTAAGGTAAGCAGCGAGCTGGATAAGAAGTTTTTGAAGCCGGGAGAAACCACCACTTTGGCGGTTAATGCGGTTAACTTTTTTGGCCCGCCGGCAAGTGATAGGAACTACCAGGTTGAGATACAGTTAAAGGAGAAATACTTTTCGCCTCAGAAGTACGCTACCTACAACTTTTACCTGGCCGATAGAACAACTTATTATGACAAGATAGAGCGCGAAGGTAAAACGGACGATAAGGGCAATGCTAAAGAATCGTATACAGTACCTACAGATTATACTAACCGCGGAATTATTCAAACCGATTTCTTTACTACGGTATTTGATGAAACGGGAAGGCCGGTTACCCGCAGGGCTAGCATTGACATTTTTACCCAGGATGTGTTTTACGGTATAAGGGATGATGGTTATTATTACTATGCCCTAAACCAACCTATTAACTTCCCGCTGATTGCAGTAAATAAGGATGAAAGGCCATTGAATGGAGAACGCGCGCATGTGCAGGTTATTAAGCATGACTACCGCACGGTACTAAGCCGCAATAGCTCTTATTTCCGATACGAATCGCAGCGGGAGGATAAAACCATTATTGACCAGGAAGTAATTGTTAGCGGAGAGAATACGGTATTTAAATTTGTACCTAAGACCCCGGGAGAATATGAGATACGGGTAGGTAAACCGGGCGTAAACTCGTATGTGCGTAATAACTTTTACAGCTATGGCTGGTGGGGCAATTACGGTGGTGGAAACTTTGAAGTGAATAATGAAGGCAACGTTGACATTTCATTGGATAAGAAAGCCTACTCGGCAGGTGAGAGCGCAAAGGTGCTTTTCAAAACGCCGTTTAATGGCAAATTGCTGGTTACTGTTGAGAACGATAAGGTAATTGAATACCAATATGTAAATGTCACTAACCGGGCAGCTTCAGTTACGCTTAATTTAAGCACAGAGTATTTGCCAAATGCCTACGTATCGGCAACGCTGATTAAGCCTAATAGCGAAAGTGATATGCCATTAACGGTTGCGCATGGTTATAAATCCATAAGTGTAAGCGAGAAAGGGCGGAACATGGATGTGCAGATATTTGCTGAAAAGGAAGTACGCTCGCGCACCCACCAAAAGGTGAGAATTAAGGCGGAGCCAAATAGCAAGGTAACGCTGGCAGTGGTGGATGAAGGTATTTTACAAATAACCAATTATCATACACCCGATCCTTACAACTTCTTTTACGCTAACAGGGCATTGGGTGTAAACTCGTTTGATTTGTATCCGCTGCTGTTTCCTGAACTGAAAGCTACTTTATCATCAACTGGTGGTGACGGGGCTATGGGTAAACGTACCAATCCGTTGCAAAACAAACGGGTTAAACTGATAAGTTATTGGAGTGGCATTATGGATGCCAATGGAAGTGGTGAGGCCAATTTTGAATTTGATATACCTCAGTTTAGCGGTGAGTTAAGGTTGATGGCAGTTGCTTATCGTAGCCACAGCTTTGGTAGTAAGGATGCAGAAATGATTGTAGCTGACCCTATAGTAGTTAGCAGCGCATTGCCTCGTTTCTTATCGCCAAAAGATACGGTGGTAATGCCGGTAACTGTTTCAAACACTACTAAAAACGCTACTTCGGCCACCGCGACAATCAAGCTGTCCGGACCGATTAAGGTAGTGGGTAGTGCAAGCCAAACCGTTTCAATAAACGCTAAGAGCGAGCAAAGGCTTCATTTTAAAATTGTGGCCGACCCTAAAATTGATGTGGCAAAGGTTACTGTTGAGGTAAATGCCCTAGGTGAGAAATTTACAGATGAAACCGACATTACTGTTCGTCCGCCGGCTTCGTTGCAAAAGTTAACCGGTTCGGGCCCGATATTGGCAGGTGCTAGCCAGAAGATAGACTTTAGTGCAGGTAAGTTCATTCCGTCAAGTGCAGATTACCAGCTTATTATTAGCAAAAACCCTGCGGTTGAAATTGCTGACCAAATGTGGTATTTGGTGCAATATCCGTTTGGTTGTACGGAGCAAACGGTAAGCTCTGCTTTCCCTCAGCTTTACTTCAGCGATCTATCGGAAATGTTGAACATGAATAAGAGCGTTAAGATTAGCGCCAACTTTAACGTGCAGGAGGCCATTAGGAAGATTAAGATGCGCCAGCTTTATAACGGTGCAATTACCCTATGGGATGGGGAAGGCACCGAAAACTGGTGGGCTACTGTTTATGCTGCCCATTTTTTACAAGAAGCTAAAAAAGCGGGTTTTGATGTTGACCAAAGCCTGTTAGACAATATTTACAGCTACATGATTAATAAGCTGAAAAATAAGGAAAGCATTGTTTATTACTATAACAGCAACCAGCAAAAGCAAATAGCACCAAAAGAAGCAGCTTATTCACTTTATGTGCTGGCCCTGGCGGGCAGGCCCCAGATTTCGATGATGAATTACTATAAAGAGAACCAGGGCATGCTGGCTTTGGATAGTAAGTATTTACTGAGTGCGGCTTTTGCTATAGCCGGTGATAAAGCCAAGTTTAAGGAAATGCTGCCAACATCGTTTAGTGGTGAAATATCTAATAGGTGCACCGGTGGCTCGTTTTATAGCGAGATACGCGATGAAGGTGTTGCGCTTAACGCAATACTTGAGGCCGACCCACAAAATCCACAAATAGGTATTATGGCCAAACACCTTAGCCAGGAAATAAAATCGAGCTACTGGTTAAGTACCCAGGAAAGAGCATTTGCTTTCTTGGCCCTAGGAAAAATAGCACGTGAGGCTAATAAAACCAGTATTAAAGCTTCCGTATCGGTGAATGGTAAAGAGATTGCACAAAATGATGGTTCTACTTTAAAACTTAACTCGAAGCAATTAGGCGGAACGAATGTCGAAATCAAAACTTCGGGTGCAGGCAGGTTGTATTATTTCTGGCAGGCTGAAGGTATAAGCAGCGATGGTTCATTTAAAGAGGAAGATAGTTATCTGCGCGTGCGTAAACGCTTTTACGACCGATACGGCAAGCAAATTAGCGGTAACACTTTTAACCAGAATGATTTGGTGATTGTAGCAATCACACTGGAAAATAGTTACAGCCGATATATTGATAACATAGTAATTACCGATATGCTGCCAGCCGGTTTTGAAATTGAAAACCCGCGGACCAAGGAAATACCCGGAATGGACTGGATTAAAAACGAAAGCAGTCCTACGCAGTTAGATGTGCGCGATGACCGGATTAACCTGTTTGTGGATATGGGCCTACAGCCAAAAACATATTATTATGCGGTTAGAGCAGTCTCGCCAGGTACTTATGTAATGGGACCAGTTATGGCCGATGCTATGTATAATGGTGAATATCATAGCTATAACGGAGGTGGAGTAGTGCGGATTTTAGAGAAGTAGAAAACCTTATTGGGGCGCAGGTGTTACACATACCTGCGCCTTGCTTTTTGGTACGGCTTTTGCTTTTTAACTTGCATAACGAAACTTAAATACCGTATTATGAAACGAATGCTTTCGATGTTGTTTATATTTTTTGCTGCATATTCTTCGGTTTATAGCAGCGATAGTGCTAAGAAGCCCTTTAAACGGGTATACATTGGTGTTTCGGTTACGCCTGAGGTTACTTACAGATACCTGCATGGCAATTTTGTTCCATCAGGAAATAGCCAACAGGGCATTCAGAGTACCGTTGATTACGGAAACAAACATACTTTTCCCGAATTTGGTATTAATGCAGCAGCAAAAGTAGGTATTAACCTAACCCATTGGCTGGCTGTTGAAAGTGGCGTTGGCTACTACCTCGTTCGTTACAGGTATGCTTCTGATCCGTATTACACCCCCAGTGTATACACGGGAACTATTTACAACCCGGGCATAGCTTATAAAACAAGCGATCAGGAAACCTATCATTATATGGCAGTGCCGGTGGGGTTGCGCTTTTCGATGGGGCACAGGACAGTTCGCGGGGTTATTGCCGCGGGTGTTGACTTTGATTTTTTGCTTAAACGAAAATCAGTTTATACCTACACATACCCCGATGGAAGTACGGTAACCAACTCAAACGTTCAGGATGTAAACAACTTTAAAACTTTTAACCTTTCGCCTTACCTGGGTGTTGGTATCGATTGCTATCTTTCGCCCGCAGCGGTACTACGTATTATGCCTCAGGCACAAATTCAAAGTTTTAAAAACATAAATACCCCTGTAACTGAGTATTTATGGAACTTAGGATTAAATGTTCAATTCCTTTTCGGGCTGTAATAACAGTTTTTCGAAATACCGCTTGCTTAAAAAAGAACAAATGAAAATGAAGAAAGCGGTATTTTACGTTGTAGTGCTTATTTCGGCAAGCATCATTTTAGGTTCATGCAATAAATGCTATACCTGCGCCCAATATGGTAATGCTACTGAAATACTTTGTGAGAAAACGAGTACCAAAGCACAGATTGACGCTGCGGATACTTTTTGTATTCATAATGGCGGGGTTTGGACTCCCTACCAACACTAGATACCAATGCGGGTAAGTGTTATTCCCATAAAAACTGCGCCTAATCCTAATGCAAAACTTGAAATGCTGTACAAAGCAAATGTGCTGTAATTTGATTGCTGTAAGAGTTGAACATTCTCTAAAGCAAAAGCCGAGAACGTGGTAAAGCCGCCACAAAAGCCGGTAGCCAAAAGCAGGCGCCACTCCGGTGTAAGCCAAATAAAGCGCAATGATAACCCATATACTACGCCAATTATTAAGCAACCTACAATGTTCACGGCAAAAGTTCCGAAAGGAAAGGGACTAGGAAAAAACCGAGTCATATATACCATGGAAAGATAACGTGCCACGCTACCAAGTAAGCCACCAATTGCTATTAAAAGTATATTATATTTCATCCTACCAAACACTTAACGCGGTTACACCGCAAGGTTAATAATTATTTGTGCTTGTAGGCGCCATTAGCCCCGCCGGAAGCGGAACGGTTAAGTAGGAAGACACCATTTCCTTACAAATCAAATATACGATTGTTTTTGATTTTGGATACATGGACGCGATACATCGCCCCTCAGCAAACCTAGTAGGTTCTTTCCAAAACAAACCAACTGAAAGCGCGGAGGTTAAGTTTAACCATACTATCGCGTACCAGTGGGTCAAGCTTTTTCCAGGCACGCTCAAGTATTGTTTTAGCCTCTTTCTCGCAGTTTTCGATGGTGTTATGCTTATCTAATAAGGCAACTGCCTCAGTTAATAACTCAATATTCTCTGTTTTAGAGCTCACAATCTGCCATAAACGTGCGCGGTCGGGTTTACTTAACACAGCCATAGCTTTGGCAACAGGATAAGTAATTTTACCTGCGGTAATATCTTCGGCTTTGGTCTTCAGGTTATCCTTAAACCCTTTGAGATTAAGCGTATCGTCAATTATTTGGAAAGAAATACCCAAGGCTTCGAAGTAGTTACCCAAGCCTTCAATCTGTTCCGTTGTTCCATCGCCTAATAGACCACCAATTTTAGCAAGGTAACTAGCCGGTGCGGCCGATTTTAGGCGGTGTGTTGCAATTACCCTTTTAGCCAATAACCGCGCAGCGGAGTCTTTCTCAAGGGCTGAAGGTATCATATAGTCGAGGCCATAAATATCCATTGCCTGTCCGCTATGCGATGCGCGCATGGCTTCGAAATACCAGTTATATATTTGTATCTTCTTTTCAACGCCGTCTTTAGCACGGTAAATACAAATTTGCCCCAAAAAGTAACTGGCAGAACCTGCGTTAATGGCAACCGGTGTGCCGTAAATTAAATGGCAGGCGGGCCCACCACGACGTATTTGAGAACCATCTTCAACATCATCTACTATCAATGAGCCAACGTGCATTAGCTCGGGTAAAGCCAACCAGTCAATCGCTTTTTGTGAGTCCCCTCCTACTATATCGCAACATGCCACTGTTGCATACGATCTCCATGTTTTACCTCCCCGGTCAGTTATTTCGCGAATTGGTTTAATGAGGGTAGCCGCGTATGCTTTTTTATCAAGCCCATCAGTAAAGTGCTTATTGCCTTTTACCGAAACAAGCTCTTCAAATTTTTCCTGATCGAATGAGGTAGGAATGATTTTTCTGACTGATTTAAGCGTTTGTTTAGAAACCGCTTTCAGGAAGTCCTTCATATTAACGCTATCGAAGAACCCGTGACGCTCGATGTAGCCAACACCGGTTACATTTTTGCCCTTAATTTTTCCCTTAATATTCATTCTTCCTTCCCAGAAGGCCGGCTTAGAAATGGCAGTTGCAAATTCCTGGTTTGGGAAAGCTGCTTTTGCCTCAACATTAAGTTTAAAATCAGGTGCTTCTAATTTCCACGAAACAGGGTAATCATTAAAGGTTCGTGTACTGGTCCATTGCTCATCAAAAGGCTCTAAATGAAAATGGTTTGAGTGATGGCGTTTGCCCTTTTCATCAATTAAAATTACAAACGAGCCACAGTCTTCGCCCGTTTTTAAATCAATTAAATCGTAGGCGGTTAGCTCACAACCATTATCAAATTGAATAGCAATCCAGTTCCACGATACATCCTTTTTACCTTCATCGTCTTTTTTATCGGGATGGCAGCCAAACTCATGGTCGTACCAACCACTGGCCTTGGTGATATTCAGTTTTTCGTTTTTTACCTTAAGGGTACCGGTTACTTTACAACGCGGTATGAAGTAATAAAACATATCCTCGGCCGATACACCTCTTACCACCCCATTATCGCCATGACGAATAGGAGCTCTTTGCGCCTTAAATACCAGGTCGGCACCAATGTTCAACTCTTTGTGAAACAGGTGCAATTTGTAAGTGCCATCGGGTTGCTTTTTGAAGGTGTTTCCATCAAAATCAAGCGAAAGAGTTTTAAGGGAAACAGTTGCATCCTTTTTCAATAATTCGTCGGGATAAGGCACTACGCCTTTCCTTAGCATTTCGAGGGCAGCTCTTTTCAAATAGGGATCCTTTACAATCTCACCGCGCTCAAGCCTTTCAATACCAAGTTTGGGCGCCCGCTGGTCAATCAGAGAAACCGTATTGTATTTTTCATTTTCAACGTCGGAAAGCGCCCAAAGAACAGAGTGCGCATAAATCGGTTTCTTGGTTTTTTTATCGTGGCCTACTATTCTTCTGAAAAAAGAAGCGAATAATGAAAAATTACGTTTACCTACCGTTTGAATGTGGGTATTCATATACCACCATTCGGTAGTGCTTGAGGCATGCGGCAAATCGTGTATGGCTAAATCAATGGGACCATCTTTTGGCCAATCTGCAGGAAAAAAAATACCGGGAACAGGGGTAGAAGTTTTTTTCATTACGGTCAAGATCAGTATTCGGGTTAATTCATCTGGTTAAAAAAACTGCCGCCAAAAGTAAACTTTGTTTCCACAATCCGTCTAATTCCTATTCAAAGTTATGTTAAGAATAAGTGCGCGAAAATAAGATGGCTTTTGCACATGGCAGATAGCACAATATGCTATTGGCAGATATAATAACCATTTCCATTTAAAATAGGTTTATTGAGGTGTATTGCTGATATGATTCAAATGAGAAAAAGCATTTACCTAAATCGGGATTTTTCTATTTTAGCACCCACCCAGAACAAACGTAGCGTATGGACTTAAGTGCGGAGATTTTGACGATTCAAAAATTAATCTACCTACTGGATGATTTTCATTACGAAGAATTTATAGCTCATCTTGGAAAATGCAACGCGGTTTTGCCATTAAAATTATCGGAGGAAATAAGGCGACGATTACCCGCGTTTGATTCGCATGAGGAGCTTTGCAAAAAGATTTATGGAGCAATAGGTAAGGGCGAAAAACAAACCTTTAACCAGCTTAGCTCGCATACCTTCAGGCTCTCGGCCAACCTGGCCAGCAACTATCCCGAATATTTGCACCCCAACATACAAAAGATACAGTGGCTGGTGGCGGAGCAAAGGCTTGAGGAAGCGAATTTCCTGACCGGTCAATTGATGGAAATAGCGGAGAAAATAAATGATTTTCCGTGCCAGATATTTGCACTAAAGTTTTTAAGCCAACAATATTACCTGGCAAAAGATGCAAAGCGTAATGAAAAAACCGATGCAGTATTAAAGCGAGCAACAGAGGACCAAAATCTTTATTTCAGGATTCAATCAACTTTCAGAAACGTAGTTTATGCATCGACTACCCCGAGAGCAGAGCATGAGCTTGAGGAATTGCAGAGCTATTACGAACAGTACAGTGAACATCATTGCGCCTCGATTCGGATTTTAAGTCAATTTGCCTGCCAGCACACCTTACACACGTTAACTACCGAAATGTTTACTGAAGCGCACAACGAGCGAATAAAAAGCCTGCGCAAGGAAATTCAAAATAACTCGTACGTGGTATTTCCCTTTATGGTGGATATAAAGGGCAGTTTGGAATCGTTGTTACTTAATTCGCCGTATACTAATGTTTTTGCCAAGGAAACCGACAAGGAGTATGAAAACCTATCGGCCCATTTTGATACCATAAAATTTTGGAAAAACTACCTCAACATAGGCGAGTTGAACATTATTATGGTACAGGCAACCAAAATTTTATCGCTTTATCATAATAAACTGCACCTAAGTAATTACCGAGAGGTTATGGACCCGGGTGATAGTGCTTTACTGGATGACCTGCTTAATAAATGCAAGAAAATTATTGAGCGGATACCGGAAAGAAAAGACAGCGATTACGAAGCGAGGTCGGTGAGAATGTTGTATTCGGCTTTGCTTATTTTATCGGGAAAGCCGTTTACGCAAGTGGGATTAAGTAATATGGAATCGTTACTGATTGACTACCAGCAGGTAAATTTAAAAGCATCTACGGACAGCATATTCCTGTGCCTGATGTTTGGCTATTTTTCCATGAAAGAATATGAAAAATGTGCTCATTCATACAAAAGATATCTTAAAACCATTAAGGGTAAGTTATCGTTTGAGGGCAACCATATAAAAATACAATCGTACTACTACATCTCGCAATGGCTTGCAACCGGTAGCAAGCAATACCCGGCCAAACTTGAAGCACTTTTAAACGAACATGGTAAAACAGGTTCACAACGAACCATTTGGGAGCTTATACGATATTTTGAGCTACCCATTGCAGATAACGAACCAATAATTTGACATTGGGATAATAGGAAAATTACTATGTTGCGCCGGTAAAACATCATTGCTTCACCCCGTAAAACAAAACTTATGCTTTCGAAATTAAAATGGATTTTGCCGCTTGTAACTTTGGCTGTTATGCTAGGAGGGTGTCCTTATGGCAGCAGCGTGCCAATGGACGCGACCGGAAAAAAGATTAACCAAGCGTTGCTTGGAAAATGGGAACCCAAATCATCTTCGAGTGACCGTTACAAAATAACCAAGGACAACGATTTTACTTATAAAATTGAGAAGACAAGCAAAGACGCCAAAGAACCAACCATTTACAAAGCCTACCTGGTGGATTTAGACGGAGACCAGTTTTTGAACCTTTGGGAAGAGAATGGCTCATCGGACAAAACTTATTACATGTATAAAATGGAATTGAATGGAAGTGGCTCGAAAGTTACCCTTTCATCGGTTACTGAAAACATAACCGAGAAATTTGCCACCGGTGACGAAATGAAAGCGTTTTTCAAAAAATACAAAGGCCTTAGTTTCTTTTACGATAAAACTCAGGACGAGTTTATTAAGGACTAAGTCCAGTTTTTATATAGCATCAACTTTTGTGTCAGCCCTGGTAAACATTTTTGCCAGGGTTGCTACAGCATAGTTAATCTCCTCTTTAGTATTGTATTTACTGAATGAAAAGCGAATTGCTTTTCGTTGAGGGTCGGCATTAATGCCTTCAAGTACATGCGAGCCTTTTTCCGAACCGGAAGTACAGGCACTACCACCGCTAGCGGCAACACCGGCAATATCTAAATTGAATAAGGTAAGTTCGGCCTTTTCGTTAGGTGGAAGTGAAACACTTAGCACCTTATAATTAGCACCACTCTCGGTTTGATCGCCGTTAAATTTAATGCCGGGTATGGCCGCTTTTAATTGAGATGCCATGTATGATTTAAGTTCGCTTAAATACGCGCGGTTTTCATCCATTTTTTCAATGGCCAATTCAAGTGCTTTGCCTAAACCAACTATACTAAAAACATTTTCGGTGCCGGCACGCATGTTACGTTCCTGGGACCCGCCATCGAGCAAGGGTTTTACGGTAACCTCATTATTGATATACACAAAACCAACACCTTTGGGGCCATGAAACTTATGCGCAGAACCACTTAAAAAGTGAATCTTTAATTGCTGGACATCCAGCGGATAATAACCAATGGTTTGAACCGTATCGGAATGAAAGTAGGCCCCATATTGCTTGCACAAATCTGACACGCGGTATAAATCCAAGAGGGTGCCAATTTCGTTATTGGCGTGCATTAGGCTAACAAGGGTTTTGGAGTTGTCGCTTTTCAGTAATTCTTCCAAATGGCTATAATCGACATGGCCCACGGCATCCAGTTTTACAAAGTCAACTTTTACGCCGGTTTTCTGCATGGCTTCAACTGAGTGCAATACACAGTGATGCTCAATAGCTGATGAAATAATGCGGGTAACACCTAAATCGCGCACGGCGCCTTTAATAATCATGTTGCTGGCTTCGGTACCGCAGCCGGTAAAAAACACTTCGGAACAGGAGGCGTCTAGGTATTTGGCCACCACCTTGCGAGCCTTTTCGATAGCTGACTTTGCTTTACGGCCGTAACTGTGTATTGACGAAGGATTACCGTAAAATTCGGTGAGGTAAGGCATCATCTCTTCCAGCACCTGCGCATCGAGCTGTGTTGTGGCGGCATTGTCCAGGTAAACTTTCATTCAAATAATTTGAGACAAAGGTAATGAATTGGGGGAAATAGCCTGTTGGCGGATAACCAAAAAATGTTTCGCATGAAGGCCCGGAGAAAATACAAAGAAATTGAAAAACAAAATGCAGCGAGACTGAATTTGGTGTATAGCTTGCAAGCATCAAATGGGTTTCTATCTTTACAGTTGTAATTTATGTTTCGATGAAAAAAGCCCTATTCCTCCTTTCATTATTTGCGGTAGTTATTTATTCGGCCGGGTGCAAAAAGTGCTATACGTGCCAAAATACCTGTGTACAGTGCATTGCTACCTATCATAGCCACGTTTTTAGCCAGGTTATTTGCCGCGATAGTTTTGGAACTGATGCACAATACTATGCCGCCATTGCTGCGGATACTATGTTGGGGTATACCTGCACAGCGGGGGCTTCAACCTACAAATACGATTTCTGCGTTAACAAACCGGGTGAGGAAAGTTACACCAGTTATTTTGACCATGGTGGCAGGGCGCCTTGTGTGGCTAAATAACAGCCAGCCCCTTCCGTCCCCTAAAGGGGAAACCAAAACCACTCCAAGTCTTATCCTTATTTATTAGATACCATGAGCGTATGCGATACAGCAACGTCAGCATCGGAATAGGATGTGTATTTATCAGCCAGCTTAACGCGTTTTAAATCTGTTATAGAACCTGGGCGATTTATTTCTTCTAAAACTTTGAAGCCTGCTTGTTGATGCAGCTTGCGGAAATCGGCGATGCGAAGACGGTTTTGGGGTTGGATTGAATTGTCAATGCGGTTCCATTGGGCATCGGTATAATGCAGGAAGTTGTAGATGGTTATTGATTTATCAAGATGCGCGAAATGGTCGCTCATGTCGATTTGGTGGCTCATAACACCATCGGGTTTTAGCACGCGTTTAAACTCAATTAAAATATTGACTAAAATATCCTCAGGGATGTGTTCGAAGGTATTGTTGGAATTAATTAAATCAATTGAGCCATCGGTAAATGGCATTTTTCGCGCATCGCCTACAGTGGTTTTAATGTGCATCTTTTCCAAAACCAGTTGTGGATCGCCGTGCATTTGCAGGGCTGCCTTTAAAACCTCCAACCTGTCCTCCTTTATAACCGGCAAGTATGTTTGCAGTTTACCGGAGGCATAATAGTCAAGGAACTTTTGAATGGTTTGGTGAATGGCAGTAGTTTTTAACAGACTGCTGATATCGATAGTATAAATGGTATCGGCACCAGCTAAAAAAAAGCCAATAGGGACTATGGGGTACCAACCGGTGCCAATTTCGAGTGAGGTAAAGTTTTCGGGCTTGTGGCCGTATTTGAAATAGTAATTTAAGTGGTTGCCACAGTGAGTGAGCTTATCATCCATTAAAGCATCATTCAACAAAACGCCTTTGGTAACGTATTTTTGAAACAGGTAATTAATGCGGTGTTTGTATGGCAAAAAGGAAATAGACTTTTGAATTACGGCCTTGGCTATCCAAACTTTCATTTATTATCTGTTTTATCTATAAAGGTTAACTGAATCGGGCGCAAAATAAAAATTACGGGATAGATTCGGGTTAAAATAAAGCGCGGAGCTCAGCCTTACCGGTGTGGTAGGGTTTCATGGTGTCTTTTTGCCCGGGCTCAAAACCGGTCATACGGCCATCGTAAGATAGCGTTAGCTGTAGGTTATTGATAAGGTTGTGTGATATACCTGCCGACCAAACCAAGTTGTTTCCGTTTTGCAATCCATCTAACATAGCATATTGAAGTTGCTCGTTAGCAAAGCCTTTATCGTTGTATTTAATGGTTGCGTATGAAAAGCTTGCCGTTATCGTACTTTTCTTCAGTTTGTTATACCGGCCCTCGAGCGTAAATTGGTTAATGAGCGCAGTTTGCTTACCAACGGTATCGGTAGGGTTAGCTTTAAATGCGATGTCATATTTTAAATCCAATCGCATAAAGGTTTTAAACTGGTAGCTAAAATCGGTGTTCGACTCATTGTAATGAAATTTATAGTTAAGGTTGCTATAAAGGTCGGTAGCATCGGATTTTATACCATTGGTGTACGTGGTTTGGATAGTGAACGCTTTAACAACTGTAACCCGGGCAATAATATCATGATATTGGGTAACGCGATTTTCGAAACCACCGGTTAAATAGGTTTGCCCGCGCGTGTAGTTAAAATCGTATTGAGCACCGTATTTAGGATCGAGGCGATTAAAATAAAGTGTGTTTCGACTTGAGACCTGCGTGGAAACAACATTGGTGTCGTTGCTATTACCCGGAAAAGGATTAAAATACTGATACACTTTTTTATCGGGCGAAACATAGGTTTTGTTATTTACCTGCACACTGGCAAAGGCGCTGAACATGGCAACAATCTTTTTGGCGCCTTTTTCATTCTTCCAGATGGCGGCAGGGGTGATGTTTAGCACCTCATTAAATTGATTGGTGTTGACCGATGCGTATTGCAGGGTAGGAATAACCACACGCACGTAGGATGAATCGGTTTTGTATGGAGAGAGAACGAACTCGTTGGTTTGCTGTATTGCATCGTGGTTGTAATCTATCCAGATATAATCGCCGGTGTTATTTGGAGATAGCTGATATGATATCTGGGTTTTCTGTTCGCGGCCGGTTCCCAGCTCATATAATGTGCTTGATTTAAAAACTCCTTTTAGGGCAGTAAAATTGTAATTGATTCTGCCGAGATAGAAGTTCTCGGGTTCCAGGCCACCGGTTGAATCGATATTTTTTGAGTGGCGATAGGTGAGTGTGTAAGTAAGTGTTTGATTTTTAAGCCCCTTAAACGCACCGGTGAAGTTTACGGTTTGCGCTTCGTAATAAGGTTTGCCAAACCGGTGGGTTGCCGAATCTGGCCGTTGCTGGTAGCGCATTAAAAACTCAAAGCCGTATTTGTTTTTAGATGAATCGGCATTGCCCACGTACACTTTGTAATTTTGCCAGATGTAGCTATTGGCTGACATAGTATCGACGTTGGCGGCTTTGAAAATGTTTATTTCGTGATCGTACTGCGCTCCTATCCTCCAGCCCTTAAACTTTTTAGGCGCGTATGAAATATCTGCTTTAGGCCTGATAAAATCTGTTTTAATACCTGCGGATGTTGAGTTGAGGTAACTGTTTGTAAATACAAGCCTAAACCCGTTTTTATTGAAGTTACCGTCAAATCCATTTTCATAACCGTGGTACACTGTGTCTTCAAGTAGCGCCCGAAAGTGGTAATTGATACTGCCCAAACCGCCCCATACATAGCCTATGTTGGTTACAGCCAAATGCTGGTTGTAATTTTGGCTGGTGGCGGCAAGGTTAAAATCGCGGTTAAACTCAACGTTACGGAAACGCTCGATAGGGGTAAATGAACTTTGCTGAAAATCGTATGAAGCATCGATGGTTACACTTTCTGTTTTTTTATTGATTGAGTCGCTTTTAGTTATAATGGCGCCTTTGTAGGCAACGTGCGCAGCGGCACCAAGGTTTTCGGCAGTTTTACCGGCAAACAGGTTTTGGTTTACGTTGCTCATGGCCACCTCGGCCGAAATGGTATTGGTTTTATTGATTTTATAATCGCCACCCAACGTGTACAATTGCTGGTAAGTTGGCGTAACCAAAAATATAACCGGGTTGTAAGTGCCTTGGGGAATAAATACATGGTTCAGTGTATCCCAATATGGAATTACCCATTGGTAAACGGTACCGTTTGCACCAGAAGTAACGGGATTGTAATTACCCTTGCCCGAGCCAACATACGAGAAGTTGACCGTGTAAATTGCTTTTGCCGGATTTGTTGAATACACAAAAACCGAATCAAAAGTAAAGGGGAATTGATGCACTACATCCATTTCATACAAAACCCGGCCGGGGCTAAAAGTTGTGGTATCAAAACCCTTGTAATATGCTTTCTGCACACTATCGCCTAAACCCGTTAGGAAGTTTATCTGGTCGGCAGTAAGGCTTTGGGAGCCTGAAGAACCTTTGCTATCCTGCTCGGAAAACACGTTAAAATGTATATCGCCCTTTTTCATTTGAAGCTCGTTGCTCATGTAGGCAGCCGAACGGGTGAAGTTGTTATTGGCATATTGAAACTCGACCACAATTCGCAAATCGGGGCTGATGATGCGTTTGGGGGTAAAGGTGATTTCGCCCAGATTATAATCTATGATATAATCGCGGTCTGCCCCCCTATCCATTTTTGCACCATTAACAAATACCTGTTCGCTATTGGCCAGAATGGTAATTACAGTTTCGCCGGCGGCACCGGTTAATTTATAGGGGCCCTGATTACTTTCGGTAATAGCCAACGTATTAGTGGCAAATTTACCACGAGCGATGCCTCCACCAACGGTAGTTTTAAAAACACCTACCTTTTTAATTTTAAATGCACCACTGTAGAGGCCGCCTTCGTATTTGCGGGCAAATTTCATAAAGTAATCATCGGGGCTGGTCAGGTCGAAATCGCCGACAATTACTTTGTGCTGGTCTTTACGGATTTGAATGAATATTTTATCAAACTCCTGCAATTGCTGGGTATTTCCTTCGGGTTGAATGGGAACGTTATTATCGGTAATGGCAGCCGTAATTTCGATATCGTGCGTAAGCATACCCGATAGTTGCAGATTAAATACAGAATTAAGAGAAACATCCTGGTTGTTGCCTAATGAAATACTACGCGAAAAACTACCGTTGTAGTCGAGGTTACCGAAATCTATCAACTTACCCTCCACCGTCTCGGGTGTATACACATATGGGTGCGACATGGAGTTGGTTGTAGCCTTTACATACGTAGCATAGCTTTTATGATAGGCCTCGCCTGCCAGAGAAAAGGGATAAACGCGGAAAAATATTTTAACCGAATCGGCGGCAGGTTTCTTTTTCCAAATAAGCCGTGATTCGTAAGCCTTTACAACGAAATCGTTTGAATCAACTACTTCGGAGGTGTAAAAAAAACGGACGGCCACGGTACCGGGAACGATGCTTAGACTATCGAGTTTTATGGTGTCGCTTTGGGTGGAAAAAACCTTGTAACGGATGTTAGAAAGGTTTTGGGCATGAGTTAAGCCGACCGTCAAACAAAAAAGCATGCAAACACCGGCTTTTTTCAAAACAGTTTTAGGAAACTTGCTTATCAGCTTTAGGCGGAAGTTCACACAGTAAATAAAATACAAGATAATGAGAGAAAGCCGTATTTATTGTGTTGATAACGGGCATTCTACCCCCGTTTGTCTAAATTGTTAATCAGATAAAACAATTTATTTGTTGGGCGCGGCGCCACCTGTCGGTATTAAGTCAGTTTTCGGTTTATCGGCAGCCTTCGGGGTATCCTTTTTATCGGTTGGTTTTTTCTTTTTGCGGAAGAGGTCGGACGGCTTATCGAACTCCTGGCGGTACGAGATACCGATGCCGGTGCGATTATCGTTACGCTCATTCAGGTAATCGTAATTGGTGCGGTTAAAGGCTTTGGCTCGCCATGCTCCATCGGGTGTAAGGGCATACTCAATTTGAAAGTCGCCCGTGGGTATAACAGATTTAGGTGCATTACCCGATGGATCTACGGTTGTGTTATTGCTTCCAAAATCCAGATTGCCACCTGCATTAATACTAAGCCTATTGTTAAGCAAGCGCTGTGTAAGGGCGAGCTGAACCTGAGTGCGGGCATCAATATTAGCAGCAGTAGGCACACCTCCGGTTGTTAAAGTGGATTGATCGTATTGGCGCAACCCCACGTTAACATCGAGATTACGGACATTGGCAAACTCCAAGAGGTTACTGAGATAGTTAGAGAACTGTGAGGATATGAATTCGCTAACAGTATTGGCTGCAGTACCGCTTATATAGTTGCTATTGGTAATGGCATTAGAGGTACTTGAATTGGTTGGAATGAACCGGTTCATAACGAGTAAGCCAAAAACTTGTTTATTTAACTCAGTTTCGTTGGTTCTAAGCAGTGCTAGTTTTTGGTCGACATAGGTTTTAATTGCCGGATCAACATCTATAGGCTTTATTTCGAAGGAAATGGTGGGACGCTCGAGCATATCAGTAAGATTCAAAATCAAATCTATTTCGGATTGACGCTGGGCTGCCAATGCCAACTGGTTAGATGAGCCTTGCGTGGCGGTGCTGGTGCTGCTATTCAGCAAGTCGTCAATCAAATCGGAAACAGAACTACGAACTTTGTAAATAGCGCTTAGGTTTAACCGCGCCTTATTAATATCGCCGTTAAAGCTTATGGTACCTCCGGCGTCAATATCAAAATGCTTGGTGATTACGCCTTGCAGTGTGAAGAGATAGCTACCGCGCTCAATCGTATAATCGCCACGCAAATCAAGGTTGGAGTTTTTGGGGATTTTTATGGTTAAGTTACCATTGCCATAACCTGTGAGCACATCACCGGTAACCGGGTCGAGAATAATGTCCATTCTGGCATCGGGAGTAACTTCGAGATTGAGGTTGAAAGTAACACCATTTAACCTGAAGGAGCCCGGCTGCGATGCGCTTGCGTTTTCCTTTCCTTTTACAACAAACTTATAGAATGAATACCGGTTGGTTTCGTAGCTTGAGTTGATAGGCAATTTGCAATAAGTACCTGGACCGGTTGTTGCTGTGGCTGAAATAATGGGGCTGTTAATCGGGCCCATAAAAGTGATAAGTCCTTTACCATAAGCAACGCCGTAAAAGCCGGGATTACTTTGGGCAGTAGTATTTAAAAACTGCGCACTTTCGGTGGTTACCCTAATGGCCAATGCAAAATCTTTAAAGCTTTCGTGATTAATGCGACCGTTGCCATAGGCCGCGTTGCCTTTTAAATCGTGTATAACAATTCCATCCAGGTTAAAACCGTGGTCATCTAATTTCGCTTTTTGATGATCCAAGGTATAAGTAGTATTGGTGAATGATACCGTAGCGGTATCGTTTACCAAAGTTACTTCCCCGTTTAAAAGGGGCTTGGCTAGTGTGCCAGTCATTGAAGCATTTACAATTGCTGTACCCCTCACATCTTTTACATACTTATCGAAAAAACGATAGTTCAAAAAATTCAAGTTGACGGTGCGGGCGACAACATCGATTTTCAAACCGGGATTGAGTGGATCGATAGAAACGTAGCCACTTGCCTGTAAATCTGTATTAAACCCCTTGATTGTGGCCGACAGGTTTAAGCTTTTAGCAACTGAATCGAGTTGTGAGTTAACGTTTACATCGCCAATTAAAACTTTACCAATGGTTAGGTCTTTAACCTGAAGATCGGCGTATACCCTGGGAGTATAAAACACATTATCCACCATCAGGTCACCATTTGCAAGGCCTTTGAAATCGTGAATGCGGGAACTGAAAATACTGGTAAAATCATACAAGCTGGTGTTTGCAAAACTTACTTTAAGCGACGTAGCGGTATCCCCCCGCAAAAAGCTGTTGATAGAAATTGTTTGAGCATTGCTTTTGAAAACCAGGTTGCGCGTAACAATTTTTTTGCCCTGAATAAATATGGAGTCGTCAGGCTCAAAATGCCAATTGTTGTTGCCCAGGCGAACATCGCCAGGTTCAAACCTCAATAATGCCTTGCCCTTTAACGGAGTGAAGAGAGCCGTTAGGTTAGCGTAGTTGTATTGTTTACCGTCACCGCCTTTTATGTCAACTCTAATATCCTCACCATCTTTTTTTGCGCCAATGGCAATTGAATCGAATAGTAAACTATCGTTATTGTAAACGCGATAAACGAAAGTATTAAAATCGAAAATCCCTTTGTCGGCATTGCCGGTTAAAGTTGCCCCGCGAATATTCATTGGGCCATAGCCGATTTCGGGAATATTGGCACTTACGTTTAGTTTATGATCTACTGAATTAAAAGTGCAGGTAACCCGGGAGCTACTTAGTTTACGCAACTGGGGCAAAATGATTTGAGTTAAATTATTGGCCTGCTCGTAATACGTAAACTCGAGGTTAAAATCCTGCGGAATTTTATCGGTTGTGGTATCGACATAATCTTTAGTGAAAGTATAGTTTACAAAATTCAACAATGATTTGGGCAATTGGTTAATGCTAAAATTTCCATCCATTTCGGCATCAGCCACATCCGAATCAAGCTTTATGCTTTTCTTTTTACCAGCTAAAAACTGCGCGTTTAAGCCAAGGTGTTTAATGCGGGCAGTAATAGTATCGCGGCTAATAACGATATCATTCAAATCTACCGAACCGAACATATCATCAATTTTGGCACCGGTAAAATCGGATTCAATTCTTGCAGATATGCGAAAATCGTCTTTAATCAGGTTCAAATCCTTTAAAGCAGCTTTGCGGATATTGGCCTTGAACCTGAACTCAGGAGCTTTGTTGGTGAAATCTGCGCGGCCGTCGAAATCCATATCGAGGTTTTTATCCTCAATCTTTAATACGCCGTCGAATGATTTTTTCTGGAGAGCCCCATCTATCTTAATGTTTTTATAGTTGTAACCTTTAAACGTTAGATTCGATACAAGGCCATCGAGTGTCGCATCAAGACTTTCGGGGGTTAGGCCCTTTCCGTTAACGTTGGCGCTTAGTGATACTTTACCAAACATTTGCTCGTCGCCCACATATTTGCCAATGTTGAAATCGACCATTGAGACATCGCCGTTATAAGACGCCTTGTTCTTATCCTTATCATATAAAAAGTGAACATCGGTGGTGGCGGAACCTATTGATGTAACCAATTTGCCCTGGCTAACAAAATCGGTTAAGAAGCCATCGAAATCACCCACGTAATAAATGAGGCCCAGGTTATTTAGATTATCCGGTAGTTGCAAGCCGGGATAAAACCTGCGAACATCTTCGGCAGTGGTAGCAAGGCGGTTAATGCGCAGGTTGAGGGATGTTTCGTAAATGTTAGGCAGGCCGCGGGTATAAAAATCGCCTTTAAAAATGGTGTTCTTTCCTGTCCGGATTTCAATACCACGCCCCTTTAAGTTGTTTATGCGCCCGGTAATTTCGCCATTAATTGAAAACGTGTTATGCTCAACCTTATCCAGATTTTTAATGAAATAGTTAAGGTCGCGAAGGGATAGTTTTGAATCAGTAAGTTTAGTACGGAGTTTTACAGAATTAAAAAAATCACCAAAGTCGGCTACGGAATTATAGTTGAAGCCGAGGAAACCATTTAGCTCGGAGGCAGGAGTTTTTAGATAGAGCTTATCAAGCGTAATGTCTTTTACTGAAACGCGGGCCTGGGTTGAAAGATTGGTAAGCGTAAAGCCACTTCTATCTTTTGCTGCCAGTGTTTTAATGTTGGCAAAAATGGTATCCTGATCTACTTTGCCATCGCGCGCTAACAGGTTGATGCCGGTAAGATCCATGTGCCTGAAATCCATTCCTTTGGGTAAAATGGTATCGTGGTTATGGTCGTCCATCCTAAAATGTGAATCGTTCAGTTTTAACTGTTCGAAGGTTACCAGAGGGCCTCCCTTTAAAAAATGGAATTCATTTTTGGTGGTATCGACAACACCGGAGATAGTGCGCTTTAACTGGTCGATGGAAACATCGGCCTTATCAAGATAAATTGTGCCAAGGGCGATTATGTTTTTTTGCAAATCCAAGGCTTTGGTAGAAATATTACAAACCGGCAAATTAATTCGCAAATCCATATGGCCCTTTTCATCGAGATACCTGAATGAGGTTTTTTGCATCACCAGATTTTGCAGGTCGATATCCCAGCTAAAGGTGGCCGGTTTTTTAATGGCATCTTTTTTTACTTCCATCTTAGTGGACTGAAAGCTTTGAAAAGCATCGGCGATATTAGTATTACCGGCCGTATCGCGATGCAGACGCACGGTAGCGCCATCTAAAAACACATCGGTAATGCTGATTTTTTTACCGATTAAGGAAAATACTTTGAATTGAATTTTGAGATCCGAAGCGGCGAGCATGGTATCGTGCTGCTTATCTTCCATGTAAAAGTTTACCAGGTCGGCTTTATTGAAAAATGAAATTTCGACCCTATCAATTGAAACATTAACACCTAACGATTTTGACAAAACCGCCGTAGCGCGATGGGCCAAAAAGGTTTGAACCGATGGCAGACGGACCAAAAGAAAAAAACTGCCCGTCAGCAAAGTGATGAACAGCAAAACCAAAAGAAGTATTCTAAATACCTTACGATTCAAATTTCCGTTTTTAATCAATCAACAGTAACGTTTTAGACCAAAGGCATAAAACGTACCATAACGTACCCAATATAACGTTACCCCCCTATTTAATTACAAAAGCCATGCAGTTTTAGTATTCATTAGTATTTTCGCCACCCATGAGCATCACTATTTTGGCAATTGAATCATCCTGCGACGACACGAGCGCGGCCGTGTGCAAAGATGCCAAAATTCTAGCCAACCTTATTGCGGGTCAAAAAGTGCACGAACTTTGGGGTGGTGTAGTGCCTGAACTAGCAAGTAGAGCGCATCAACTAAACATTGTGCCCGTGGTAGATGCGGCCATAAAACAGGCAGGAATTACCAAAGAAGAGATTAGTGCTGTGGCGTTTACGCGAGGACCGGGCCTTATAGGTTCGTTACTGGTGGGTGTTAGTTTTGCCAAGGCTTTTGCGCTAGCTTTAAACATACCGCTAATAGAGGTTAACCATATGCAGGCGCATATATTGGCGCACTTTATTGACAGCCAACCCGAGTTTCCGTTTATATGCTTAACTGTATCGGGTGGGCATACACAGATTGTGCTGGTTAAGGATTATTTGGATACCGAGGTTATTGGAGAAACACTGGACGATGCCGCGGGTGAGGCTTTTGATAAGTGTGCCAAATTATTTGGATTACCCTACCCCGGTGGGCCGCTAATTGACAAACATGCCAAAACCGGTGATGCACAGGCTTTTCACTTTCCTGAGCCGCAGATACCGGAGCTTAACTTTAGTTTTAGCGGGTTGAAGACTTCGGTGCTGTACTTTTTGCAAAAAGAGCAAAGAAAGAACCCGCAATTTGTAGCTGAGAACCGGGATAATCTTTGCGCATCGATACAGCGGACTATTATAGATATTTTACTGAAGAAGCTGGAAAAGGCTTGCAAGGAAAGAGGCATTACGCAAATAGCATTGGCAGGTGGAGTATCGGCAAATAGTGAGTTACGAAGAAGGTTTAATGAGCTTGGAGAAAAGAACGGATGGAAAACCTATATACCTAAGTTTGAATATTGCACCGATAATGCAGCTATGATAGCGATGGTGGCGCATTACAAATATTTAAAGGGCGAGTTTACGAGCCAGGATTGTGAGCCTTTGGCGAGATATCACCTTTAAATAAAGGCCATTTAACACTAAGAATACAAAGGTTAAATACAAAGAATGCAAGGGAATACATTTTTTGTGGAAATGCAACCGCCAATACGAAAGGCCTTTTAACACAAAGAGCGCAAAGGTTAAATGCAAAGAACACAAAGAATAAATCTTTTGTGAAGGATATATACCTTCTTTTCCTTTATTCCGTTCAATGCATATCTTGCAAGCATAATTTTAGAGGTGAGAAGTTTTTTTGTATTTATTGCTTTGATTGTATATGGCTGGCATCCTATTTACGGGCAGGCACCGGTTAGTGCGCCAAGTGTGCCCAATTTTCCAGGGTTCACTTTTAGATGGGCCATTGGGTATGCGGGGCAACCGGGTAATAGCGAAAACATACCTGCGCCGGTTATTAATAGCCTTAACCCGTGGGTAGATGCGTTTGGGCCGCTTAGCAACATTAGCACCGCAGGCAGTACGCCGCAGATAATACATAATTCGTACGGGCAGGGTTTAAATGTGGGGTTTAGGTTTGGGTATATGTTTAACGCTTATGTGGGGGTTGATTTGGGGGTATCATACTCGCAAAGCACTACTATTTCGGCCTATCAGCAGACAACTTTTTATCAGCCAGACTCGGCGAATAACCCAGTGGCGACCGGTGGATATTTGGATAATACTGTTACTACCAAAAGTATGAGTATTGCGTTATCGCCCTCGGTAACGCTGGCTTATTCGAAACCAAAATTTAAGATTTACCCATACGCACGAGTGGGCTTGACCTTGCCGGTGTTTACACAGGTAACCCATAGCATGACTATGGTGTTGGATGGTGTCGGTGCAAGTAATACATCGTACAACTATCCGTATTTTATTGGCAACCTGACTACCGTTGAGATGCAAACCAATATGTTATTTACAGTAGGTTTTACCGGTGCAGTGGGCGTTGTTTGGAGGCCTTACAACTTTATTAATTTTTTTGCCGAATTGAGCGGGCAGTATTTAAACTTGAAGGGCAGATACACACAGATTACTGAATGGAATGCCGATGGCTATGACCTTACAACTTACAGAGGCCCTTACCGGTTGGAGTATGATTATGTAAAGAGCCTCAACTTGCACTCGAACAATGCACAGTATAACCCCAACTATAACGCTAATGCGCCAAAGCAGGATATAAGCCCTGTTTTTCCGTATAGCAATATTGGGTTTAATGTGGGTGTGCAATTGGTGCTGAACAAAAAGGTGTTTAAGGACCAGGATGGGTTTGACCAGGATAGGAGTAAGAAAGTAAAGGTGCCGAAGGTTAAAAAGAAGAAGATTGAAGAGGTAAAGCCGGCGGGAAATTAAATTGGCAAGGCGTTAAAAAACATTATTAAAGATAGTTGCACCATGTACAGACTCCTCATTTTTACATGATCATGAAGCTTATCGGAAAATTAAGTGAACTAAATTTATACATTCGCACCTTTTCTTACTTAATCGCAGTTAGTATTTATATTGAGAAATGAGAGAAAGTATTCCCAGTCTTAACGGGTTACGGGCAATTAGTATAGGCCTTGTTATTATCAGCCATATTTCTCTTATCAACTGGCAAGACAAATTCACACCTCTTGGCCTGGACATGAGAACCCTGGGACAACTAGGTGTAAATGTTTTTTTTGTTATCAGTGGCTTTTTAATTACTACTCTTTTATTGAAAGAGGAACAAAACGCTCAGACAATTTCGCTAAAAAACTTTTACCTACGCCGTGTTTTTAGAATTTTTCCGGTTTATTACATCATGCTACTGGTGTATGCGGGCCTGCAACTTTTAGGTTTAATACATCTAAACCCCAACTCATGGATCCGGTCAATATTATTTCTAAATGATTTTGGCCCTCTCGAAGGAAGAGATTGGCCTACATATCATACATGGAGTTTATCAATTGAAGAACAGTTTTACCTTTTTTGGCCTTTCCTTTTTAAAGGCTTTAAGCCCTTAAGGAATTATATCGCATTATGTATTATTTGCGTTATTCCGGCCTTTAGGATTTACAGTGAGTTTGGGCACTCCAATGTGGTTCATGTTTTTTCGCTTTTTTACCGGGTAGATGCGATAATGTGGGGTTGCTTTCTGGCATTAAACTACGATGGTTTTTTCTCGGTATTGTCAAGGATTAATAAACGATTTAGATTAATACAATTATTGCCATTTATAATAATATATATAAACATGGTGCTACCTTATATCAACTTTAAATACAGCAGCTATGTATACCATTTCTACATTGCTCCTTTAGGGGGCCCAACGGGTACCTTAACCAGCATTTGTATATGTCTCATTGTCATTTATTCAATAAAAATTCAGAATATTTGGTTTAGTGTTCTAAACTCGGGTGTCTTCAATTATATCGGAAAGTTATCTTACAGCATTTATTTGTGGCAGCAGATAATTTTTGTGAGTGCGGTAACAGGCTGCTTATCGAAATTTCCTTATAACGTTGTTCTTATTTTAATAGTCGCCGCTTTTTCATATCACTTTATTGAAAAGCCCTTCCTATCGCTGAAAAAAAGATTTGAAGCTTAATTTGGAGCATTACATTCCGGACAAAGCTAAAATTCCGCTGATTTTGCCTTCCCGAATCATTTAAAAACTGGCAATTGCCTAAATTAAAAATCCCGCCGAAGCGGGATTTGTGGAGAATATCGGAGTCGAACCGATTACCTCTTGCATGCCATGCAAGCGCTCTAGCCAAATGAGCTAATCCCCCGCGTTGACAATGCAAATGTATTTTTTGATTTCAATCTTTCAAATAGTTGCGGAGGAAAATAAAAAATTTGGCGTTCCATTCCCGTATAGTAAGGCGGCCCCCCGGGGAACTTAAAATTAAAGAACCCCGTAGCTAAAAGCATACGGGGTTCTTTAATTAAGATTTTTCTGAAACTACTATCGCGCTATCGTGAACGATTTACTTACCACGTTACCATCCTGGGTCCAGATTTCGAGGAGATAGTTGCCGCTTGGGAAACGCGATACATTTAAGGTGGTTTGGTTAGATTGGGTATCGAGCTGTGCAACAGCTTTGCCGTTTACATTTATCACGTTTATCCTGGCCTTGTTTATGGCGCCGGTATTTAGTATGAGCTTGTTACCAGATAAAACAGGGTGCACCTGAACTTCTTCATTTTTCAAATCGGCTGACGCAGTTTTAGCTATTGCTGTATTAGCCGAAGTTACGGGTAAATTTTCTTCGTGTTTAGCAGGGGTGGCCGGGTTGTTAATTGCCCAGGTTTGGGTAGCTATGCAAAAAAGGATGGCTGCGATAAAAAAGTGCTTTTTCATGGTTTTTAGTTTTAGTTGTTGTTGCCTACTCTGTTCGCTTTTCGGCTACCGCGTTTTTTGTTTGATGGAACAAAGGTGCAGAGGGAAGGCCCTGTTTACCAGCGCCGCGTAACGAACGACATTTGTGGGGATACCATCGGCATTAGGGAAGTAATGAACCGAGGTAACGAAACTGCCTAGAGAGCTTTCGGGCTTAACAATTGGAGGGGATATGTTTTTTATGGATTGGCGGTTGAACTATTAATTTTGCAACACAGATTGGATGTAGTTTGAAATTATGGATTCGAATTAGACGAATCTCGTACGTTGTTGTTTGAAGTAGTGGCGTTACTCGATTTAGGCGAACAGTTCTGAGTCCGGGGATTTTGCGCGCGAAAAAAGGTTACAAAGGGTTACAAAAGGTTACATTTTTCGGGAATTTCGGGTTCCTGGTTTCGAGTTTGATGTTAACGTATTGTATTTAAACACAATACAATTAAAATAACTCAACATAGTTTGTTATCAGGCACTTATATAAGCTGCTTTTTGAAAAAGTACACAAAAGTAGACCTAATTAAAAATAGATTATGAAGCCATCAACGAAGTGAAGTGGGATACCAGATTACTTTAATCATGGAGCCTGACTGCAATAAGGCTCAAACCAAAAAAGTTGACAAAACTTGACAAAACCCGACAAATTCTATTTTTTCAGGCCTTAGACTGAAGAGAAAAAAATGGCGTTGGCTTAATCGAGAGTAACAGGATTGGAATTCGATTCTTCACATTTCCACATTCTTGAAAATCATTTCTGCCGAAAGTGCTAATTCATATCTTTGCCGCCATGACAGAAAAAATACTGATTGTAGATTTTGGTTCGCAGTACACCCAGTTGATTGCACGTAGGGTGCGCGAAAGCGAAGTTTATTGCGAAATTGTTCCTTACAACAAAATACCGGTGATTGATGCCAGCGTTAAAGGCATTATTCTTTCGGGCTCTCCGGCCAGTGTGCGCGATACTGAAGCGCCCATGGTAAATTTGGAAAGCCTGTTTAAAAGTTGCCCGGTTTTAGGCGTTTGTTATGGCGCGCAACTGATGGCGCATACCCTTGGTGGCCTGGTTGAAAAAAGCAATTTGCGCGAGTATGGCAGGGCGCATTTGCAATTAAAGGGCAACGACAATGTATTGCTTAAAGACGTGACCGATAACTGCCAGGTTTGGATGAGCCATGGCGATTCGATTAAAAACATTGGTGATAAGTTTGAATTAATTGCAGGGTCGGACTCGATAGAAGTTGCGGCATTTAGAGCTAAGAAAGGAGCATTTCCTCACCCTGTATATGCATTGCAGTTTCACCCGGAGGTTTATCACAGCACCGATGGGCCGAAAATTGTAAGTAACTTTTTGTTTGGCGTATGTGGTTGCTCACACAAGTGGACCGCGGCCTCGTTTGTTGAGGATACCGTGAAGAGCCTGAAAGAAAAGATAGGTGATGAAAAAGTAATTCTGGGATTGAGCGGTGGTGTTGATTCTTCAGTTGCGGCTTTGCTTTTAGAAGAAGCTATTGGAGATAACCTACTTTGTATTTTTGTAGATAATGGCTTGCTGCGTAAGGACGAATTTGAATCTGTTTTGGAGAGTTATAAGCACATGGGATTAAATGTGACCGGGGTGCGTGCAGGCAAGAGATTTTTGCATGAACTTGCCGGTGTAAGCGACCCGGAACAAAAGCGAAAAATTATAGGACGTGTATTTATTGAAACCTTTGAACACGAGGCCAACAAACACCCCGAAGTAAAATGGCTTGCGCAGGGCACTATATACCCTGATGTAATTGAATCGGTTTCGGTAAAAGGGCCATCGCAAATGATAAAGAGCCATCATAACGTGGGCGGATTACCGGATATTTTGAAACTGAAAATTGTTGAGCCGCTGCGCAATTTGTTTAAAGATGAGGTGCGCAAGGCAGGTAAAGAACTGGGGCTGGTACCTGATATTCTTTATAGGCACCCTTTCCCGGGACCAGGCTTAGCGGTAAGAATTTTGGGTGATATTACGCCTGAGAAAATACACATGCTGCAGGAAGCTGACCATATTTATATTGAGAACCTTAAGAAGTTTGGTTTGTATAATGACGTTTGGCAAGCCGGTGCCATACTAACCTCGGTAAAAAGTGTTGGCGTAATGGGTGATGAAAGAACTTATGAAAACATGGTTGCTTTAAGGGCAGTGAACTCGACCGACGGAATGACGGCCGACTGGAGCCATTTACCGTATGATTTTTTGGCCAAGACATCGAACGAGATTATTAACCAGGTAAAAGGTATAAACAGGGTGGTATATGATATTTCGAGTAAGCCACCGGCTACTATTGAGTGGGAATAAAACTTTTTTGCCACAAAGGCACTAAGGACACAAAGCGAAATCAGAATATCGAATAATGAATATTGAATAACGAATGATGAAAAAGGGCTTAAGCCGCGGGATATTATTAATGTTTGCTTTGTGCCTTGCCGCGTGTATTTCTTTCGGACAGACTGATACAACCGTTTACAAGGTAGCGCTGCTCCTCCCCTTTCAAACAGAAAGTACGGATTTTGAGTTTAATGCCATATTGAATGCGCATGATTTATACACCGCTAACCGGGTAAAAATTGAGGACGACGCCTTAATATCGCTTGACTTTTACCAAGGCCTGTTGCAATCGTTAACAGAAGACAGCGACAGTGTAAAAATTGAGTTGCATGTTTACGACAACTGGAACAGCGATTCGATGACTGCGGAAATCCTCAAAAATCCTGAGTTAAAAAAGATGGATTTTGTGATTGGCAGTGTTAGCAGCGCTACAGCTAAACTGGTTGCCGATTTTTGTAAGGCCAATAAGATTTTAAATATCCAACCGTTTACACCATCGAAGAGCCTTACAACTGAAAACCCTTACCACCTGAAAATAGCGCCTACTATTGACGCACACGTGGACAATTTATACCAGTCAATACTGGATTCTTTTCCGGATGCAAACGTAATTATTTATACCCCGAAAAGCGAAAAGGGAATGGCGCTTGCGCAACGTTTTGATTCATTATTCAGAAGTTATAACGCCGGTGCGGAAACCAAGTATACGGTATCGATGGTGAATAGCACCGATATGATGTTTAATGATAAGAAAACAGGATTGGATGAATTAATTAATCATGCCAAAACCAACATACTTATTATAACATCGTACGATGAGCCATTTGTTCAAAGTACCTTGCGCACTATTTTCGAAAAGAACAGCAAGGATAATATTGTGGTATACGGTTTGCCAACGTGGCTTAACGGAGATATATTAAGATTAGATTACATAAATAATTTACATAGCCGGATATCGGACCCATTTTTTGCCGATACCAGCAAGGCACAAACACGGTATTTTATTGAGCATTTTACCAACCGATGCCACGTTGAGCCTTCGAAGTATGCCTACCTGGGATATGATGTGTTGAACTTTTTAATGAAATCGGTAAAGACCTACGGTAAAGACTTTGTAAGCCAGATTGCCACCCAACGCTATACCGGTACCGCTTACAAATTTGATGTTGCCCAGAACATGAAGAATGGTACTACCATTAACTACTACGAGAACAACCACGTTAATGTGTTGAAGGTGGAGGATTACCAGTTGAAGAGAGTGTGGTAGCAGGCGACCCCTTCCATCCCCTAAAGGGGAAACCAGAGCCGACTTTGGTTTAACCAAACGAACAGAGGCGCTTACTTTTCCTTTAGCTTAATGTAATTATCAGTCAGTTCGATTTTGGCTTCTTTGTAGAGCATACCAACGGCTTTCTTGAAGTTCTTTTTGCTGATGCCAAGTAACTCGTGCACCATTTCGGGTGGAGAGTCATCATTGAGTTTGATTTGGCCGCCGTGCTCTTTGAGTTTTTGAAGGAGAATTTCCTTTATGTCTTTAGCGGCATCGAGGCCTTGTTTTTGAAGAGCGACGTCAATCTTTCCGTCTTCTCTAATCTTCTTCACAAAGCCTTTAACGTGCTGGCCTTTTTCGAGTTTAACGAACACTTCGTTTTTAAAGAGAATACCCCAGTGTTTGCCATTGATAATAACCCGGGTGCCCACTTCGTTATCGTAGCAAATCATGAGGTCGATCTCTTCGTTAGGCTTTAAATCTACCTCGCGGTTTTTGATGAATTTGTTGATATTAGTAGTTGCCACAATGCGCTTAGAAGCAAAATCGAAGTAGGTATATACGAGGTACTTCTCTCCCACTACAACGGCGTCTTCCTGTTCGCGGAAGGGAAGGAAGAGGTCTTTATCTAAACCCCAATCTAAAAATGCACCTACGCTGGTTTGCTGTTTAACGGTTAAGTAGGCCGCTTGCCCAACCATAGTTAAAGGTGTTTGGGTAGTAGCAACGGGGCGGTCTTCGGAATCCTTATATACGAAAACCGTAATCTCCTTTCCCTCTTTCATGCCGGGGATAGCGAACTTTTTAGGTAGTAGAACCTCCTCGACAGCAACTGTTTCTTCTTCTGGCTTAGGAGTAGTTTCTTTAGTGGGAACAACCCTAGCCTCGGTAAGGTAAAATCCGTTGTCTGACCTTCTTGCGATAAAAAGGGTATTGTATTTTCCGAATTGTAACATGTGAGGGCAAAGAAAAGAAAGATTAGGGGAATAAAGGGCCTAAATAGCTATTGCTCAGGCAAAATCAAAGTTTGGCCATATACTCGCGGCTCTGGGGCCCAAGATGAAAGATGAGATCGAGAACGCTTAAATCGGGAATGAAGCCATTGCGCTCTTCAAATACCTGGTAGTAGCGCGGAAGGGTTTGTAACGCCGTTAAAAGTTGCTTGTTTGAGCGAAGGTCAACCAAATCAATCGGCCCCTTTTGATATTCGGTAGTGAAGAGATAGTCCTTATTAAGTTTTAAAGCAGATAGAACGGCGTTGAGCAATTGAAGGTTAAAATCGAACAAAAGGACGTACTCGGTTTCATAAAATTTCTGAAAAATGTGAGCGTAGAATTCGAAGTAAGGAGCACTGCCGTAGGCCGATTTTATGCTATGCCAATGGCTATCTTGCCAATTGGA
>CAIOTH010000084.1 GCA_903861145.1 uncultured Bacteroidota bacterium
GCCGAATGGAAAAAAATATTGCCCCCCGCCGTTTATAACATAGCCCGCGAGCAAGGCACCGAAAGGGCCTATACCGGTAAGTATTGGGATCACCACGCCAAAGGCACATACTACTGCGCGGTATGCGGCAACGCCCTTTATAGCTCAACCACTAAATTCGAGAGCCACACCGGTTGGCCAAGTTTTTATGAGGTGCTAAACAAAAACAGCGTAACTCTAAAAACCGACATGGATGGAGACAGAACCGAAGTAACCTGCAAACGTTGTGGCTCGCACTTAGGCCATGTGTTTGACGATGGCCCTCCGCCAACAGGCAAGCGTTATTGTATGGATGGTAACGTGCTTGATTTTGAGCCTGTGAAATAAAATAATAACTGCCTCTTACGCTGCCTAAAGGGTAAACCAGAACCGGCTTTGGTTTCCCCTTTAGGGGACAGAAGGGGCTGGTCATCTATTGTTTCACCACCCTCTTTATTTCATTTCCGATACGGATAAAATACGTGCCTCTCGCCCACGATGTAGTTGAGATTTGAAAATGAGGGGACGATATTGAAGCAATTGAAATTCTTTTACCGTTAGCATCAAATACCGATGCTTCTTTACCAGCTGTAAGATTTGTTACATCAACGTTTAAAACCGAAACAACGGGATTTGGATAAACACGCCATTGCGGCTCATCTCCTTCTAACTGTACTACACCAACTGTGGAATCGATGCTGACTATTGTTTTAGCGAAATAAATATTCATTTTACCCGAACGGGTATCACCCCAAACTGTATATAGCGTATCGGCCTGGTAGGCACAGCTCATAAAATCATTTCCCTTTTGAGCAATCAGCGAATCGAATGCAATAAACTGGCTCGATAATAATTTATTGGCCGAAAATGTTTGTCCGTTATCACTACTTATAGCATAATAAAAATCGTACCCCGCATTCCAAAAACCATTGGTGCCCGAGTTGCGCCTGTCGCGCCAGGTTACCGCCAATTTTCCCTGTTCATTATAAGCGCTCCAAACCATATCCTGCGCTTTGCCATTGCCTACCGAATCATCATTTACACGCACCCTTGCACTCCAGGTTTGCCCGCCATCGTTGCTGTGCAAAGCCATAATATCAGGGTCGCCCAACGCAGCATCTGCCGCCAGCATCACCATTTTATTACTGTCAACCGGGTCGCCGGCAAGATGATAGCCGCCTTTAAGATTGGTATCAATGGCAGCAGGCACAGATGCAATTACCGTTGTGTACGAAAATGTTTGTCCCTTATCTTTTGATGTGGCTAAATAAAATGCCGGATATACGTTCTGGCTGCTTACATAACTGGGATAAACGGCACAAAAATTTCCGTTAATAATTGTAGCCGGTGCCGCCATGGGTGCGGCTATAACGTTACCAACCAGGTGGGTTCCACCATCTACATTGGCAATAGGGCTCCAGGTATGGCCACTATCCGTCGATACTTTATAGTAGTTACGATTGGGTGGTGCAATCCACGGAGCCGGTTTACTCGTAATGTATAGCGCTCCGGCATTCGCGGTATTCGAATTATCAACTACCAACCACGGTCGGTCAAGCGGTGCTTTACTGGGCACCTCGCTTATATCGGTTACTTCTGTGGGTGTGTCCCAGGTTAGTCCGCCATCAAACGAGCGGGCAATATAATCACCACCGGTACCACCGGTTTGGTTGTAATCAATATAGCTGATATAAAGCAAGCCGCCTTTATCAAAAGCAAGCGAAACATCGGCCGAGCCGAATGTTGCGGAGTGGTGTGGCAAAGTTACAGCGGTGTTCCAGGTATTTCCGCCGTCAAAACTGGCACGGGTAATAATTGAAATTTTAAAGGTGCCGCTGGCAAAACGCAAACCCATCCATGCGGCTACCATGTTTTGAGCATTGGTTGGATTAATGGCAATGTAAGGTTCGCCATCAAACGTAACCGAGTTGCTAATGTTAGTATTTACCGGTTGGGCATTGCAAACGCAAAAAAAAGCACAGCAGAAAATAGCCAGGGAGTAAAACGATTTAACCATAAGCTTTTGACGTGTGCACCACGCCCGGGTTTAATTAATCTTCAGGCTTGGCTTCTTCCTTTTTCAATAACTCGCCCTTAGCCGAAAATTGAACTTCATAACCCTCTTTACCCTTATTAATAATCATTTCGTAAAGCGTGCCTCTATCTGCCGTTTCAACTTCGGTAGTTTCCTGAATGGTAAAACCGCCGAATTGCTTGTTGAAAGCTGCGCTCACTACTCTTGGCAATTGATTAAAGTTAATATCGGTTTCTGTTTCCTTCCACGCGCCACTTGTGTCAAACGATGCAGATTGCCGTTTGCGTTCATTAAAAAATACTACTTCATATATAGCCGCACTTTCCTTCGCCCAGCTTTCCTGGTTACTTGCCGGGAACCTGCTCTTAAATGAGCGGTATACCAGTGCAGGCACCTTATCGGTAGTTATTTTTTGTGAATAAGCCCCGGTGCAAAAAGTGCCACCCAACAATAAAATCATCAGTAATTTTTTCATGCGCATTTTTTAATGTTTACCAATAGCATATATACCAAAGGCTTATTTCAAAGATATTGATTTTATTAGCCCAACGAAAACTATGTGCGTTTTGATTTACTTGTAAAATACCGGCCAAAACGCTATTCTTATTTAAATTTACCGTTCAAAATTAAAAGTATGAAACGATTAGCGCTTCCATTGTTTATGTTGCTTGCAACTTTTACTGCCTTCTCTCAAAACTATAAAATCGTCAATAAATTTCCCGTAAAGGGCGAAGGGGGCTGGGATTACCTCACTTCGGATCCGGAAACAGGCAGGTTGTTTATTAGCCATGGCAATGTGGTTAATGTGATGGATGAAAAAACGGGCAAACTTTTAGGTACCATTCCGGGTATGAAGGGAGTACATGGTATTGCGCTGGCGCCCGATTTAAATAAAGGGTTTATCAGCGATGGCCGCGATTCTTCGGTTATCGTATTTGATTTAAAAACCTTAGACACTATAGCTAAACTGCCGGTTAGCGGAATCAATCCCGATTGCATTATTTACGACTCGTACACCCACCGCATTTTTACATTTAACGGCCGTAGCAGTAACTGCTCGGTATTTGATGCAAAGACTTACAGGTTGGTGGCAACAATACCACTGAATGGGAAACCAGAGTTTGCAGTATCGAACGAAAGAGGAAAGGTGTATGTAAATATTGAAGACAAAAGCACCATAGGTGTTATTAATGTAAGGGCGCTTGCAGTAGAAATATATCGCTCATTGGCCCCCGGCGAAAACCCCAGCGGCCTTGCTATCGACCTGATGAATTACCTGTTGTTTGCCGTTTGCGATAACAAAACAATGGTGGTGATGAATGCAGAAACAGGCAGAATTGTAACTACCGTTCCGATAGGTGAAGGGCCAGATGCCGTAGCTTATGACCCTGAATTGAAGCGAGTATACAGCTCGAACGGAGACGGCACGCTGACAGTGGTGCAGGAAGTTAGCGGCAGCGAGTTTAAGGTGCTTGAAAATGTAACAACACAAAAAGGTGCGCGCACCTTGGCACTTGACACTAAGACGCATCATATTTATTTAGCCGCTGCTGAGTTTGGAGCGAAGCCTGAAGCAACCGGCGACAACCCGCACCCAAGGCCAAAAATGAAGCCAGATACATTTGTTATTTTGGATGTGGCTGGAAAATAAACTGCGACAACCGGAAATAAAAAAGGAGGGCCCATCGGTCCTCCTTTTTTATTTCAATTCTTATAGTTCTTAATTATCCTCTTCTGTGTCCTACCCAAACAAAGCGTTTGCTTACATACTCAGGGTTGGTGAAAGATGCATTACCTGCAGGATTGCCGCCTGTAACGTGAAAATCGCTGAAACCTGCATGTTGGTTAACCCAAATATTGCCGGTTAAGTTTAACGATACCGGTGCAAATACACTTTCCATTTCGTGCACTATAAAATTAGCCATGGCTTCATCGGTGGAATATGCAGCACAGGTAATAGCACCGTGTTGCGAAACCATTTCTTTAGCTAAACGAACAGACTGAGCTGTATCTTTAGTTTTAATTAAAAGAATGATTGGGCCAAACAATTCGTTTTCGTAAATGCCGGTATCTTTTGCATCAACTTCTAAAATAACCGGAGAGGTAGTGCGTGCTTCAGGAAACTCCGTATTGGCAACTTTGTTAGGAGCCAATAATACATTAGCACCTAATTCTTTTACTGAATCAACACGCTTTAAAGTTAATTCGCTTTGTATAGCACCTAAAGTGCCGGGGCCCATTTGCGGATGATTGGCAATTCCTGCAACGGCATCAACAAAGGCTTTCTTTACTTCCTCGTAAGGAATAACAGTATCGCCTTGCTTAACGCCCGAAGCCGGTATAAAGAAATTTTGAGGTGCGGTACACATTTGTCCTGAATACAACGAGGCTGCAAAAGCCAGGTTTTGAACCACTGCTTTTAAGTCGGTAACCGAATCAAGAATTACAGAGTTAACACCGGCTTTTTCAGTAAAGGTTGTTTTGCCGGGTATATGCTCTACATAATCGCCAAAGGCAGAACCACCGGTGTAATCAATCAATTTAACTACCGGGTTTTCGGCAAGTTTTTTAGTTATCAGGTTATTAGATGAATCGGCAGCTAACTGGCACACATTAATATCCATGCCTTTTGACTGCAATACTTTTTGAATTTCTTCAACCACAATCGCAATTGGATAAACTGATTTAGGGTGCGGCTTAACTATTACCGAGTTACCGGTAATAAGCGAAGCAAACATGCCGGGTACTGAATTCCAGATTGGGAAAGTTGAGCAACCTATTACAAGGCTAACACCTTTAGGTATCGGCTTGAATTCCTTACTAAGTTTTACAGATGTTTTGCCCATCGGCTTTTCCCATTGCACGTTTGCCGGAAAACGGTTCAGCTCTTCATAACCCGCTGCCAATGCTTCTAACGCCCGGTCACTGGCATGAGGGCCTGATGCCTGGAAACTCATAATAAAACTTTGACCGGTAGTGTGATGTGTTGAATACGCAATTTCGAAAAAGCGATACTTTATTTTTTCGAGTGCTTCAACCAATATTTCAGCACGGTCATCAATGCTAACTTGTCTCCACGCATCAAACGCACGGCCGGCACGAATAACCAATGTTTCAACTTCAAAAACAGGATAAGTAACACCCAACGCTTTCATGGTATAAGGCGAAACCTCTTCACCTTCCCAACCTGCCGGGTTTTGTTGTAACAAGCCTTTAAACTGTTGGCCTAACTGGTTATTAAAAGCGGTTAAACCTAAATTCGGCGCGTCCTCACCATAAGCTTTAGGATGCTCAGGATACTGCGCATAAAATACGCGTTCGTGAATTGCCTTAATTGCCTTGTCAACTATCTCTTTGTTAGCTGCGCTAAGTGCCATAATGTAAGTTTTTAGTGGTTAATTGAGGCGTGAAGATAACAATTGAGATTATACTTGGTAATGGGGGTGTTTTTAAGCTAAAAAGCCCAAAACTTACTCAGTAATTTCCCTGGCCTCGAGTATAATATTCGAGCCGTTTGGCTGCGAAAGTGTAAGCAGGTTGCCCTGCACTTTAAAAGCAGTGGCGCTTTTAAAAAAGCTAAAAACCACATTTTCAAAAGCCTGCCCTTTACATAGCATTTTGGTATTGGCAAAATTGCTGAAGGTGATTTTTGCGTTCAAAAAGTTAACCGAGGCGTGAAAAGTATTGCATATCCCTTTGCCCTTTGCCGAGCCACCTTTTACATCAAACACAATAAAAATGCCGCTGGTATCGGGCACACCAATGGTTCTTTTGGTGTCGTCCATACTTTTCATAATCCATTTTTTATCTACCAGCTTATCGCTGGGATTGTAGTTTGTTTTCTTTTTCGAAACAACTTTTAGCAATTGATATTTCTCCTCGTAAAAACCTGATAATGTATTTAATGTTTCAAGCGCCTTAACCGAGAGTTTGTATTCATACCCTTCTTCGTAAGTAAACCCTTGAATAGTATCAGAAAAAACACGCCATGGTGCGCTCGATTTCTCTCTTATCTGAATGCATTCGTAATTGCCTGCACAAGCTACCATATGGTCGGCTACATAAAGGGTTTTGGTTCCCTTGGCAATGGAAGAACCGGAAATCAATACTGCAATCAATAAACTTAAAATGAACCTTGTCTTCATAATATTATAATTAACCAAGCCCGGGTATTTCTACCTGGTTGCGTAAAATATCTTCCATGGTTTCTCGCTTTCTAACCAGGTAATCTTTGCCATTATAAATCATCACCTCTGCCGGCCGGAAACGCGAGTTATAGTTAGACGACATAGTAAAACCGTAAGCCCCCGCATTTTGAAAAGCCAAAATATCTCCCTCGCGTACCTCGCTCAGTTTTCTATCCCATGCAAAGGTATCGGTTTCGCATATATAACCCACTACGGTATAAATGCGCTGCACACCTTCGGGGTTCGATGCATTGGTAATGTGGTGGTATGAATTATAAAACATTGGCCGAATGAGGTGATTCAAACCTGAATCAACACCAATAAAAACGCTGGCGGTTGTTTGTTTAATCACATTCACCTTTACCAAAAACGTACCCGATTGGCTTACTAAAAACTTACCCGGCTCAAACCATAATTGCAAAGGCTTGCCATACGCCGTACAAAACTCATTAAACCTGGCTGTCAGCTTAGGGCCAATGTCATTTACATCTGTATAATAATCATCGGGTTTGTATGGCACTTTAAAGCCACTCCCTAAATCAATAAACTCCAAATCAGGAAAGCTGCCGGTTACTTCAAACAAAATTTCGGTGGCGCGCAAAAATACGTCCACATCCAAAATATCAGAACCGGTATGCATGTGTATACCATTCACTTTAACCTTTGTGCTTTTCACCACGCGTTCAACATGGCGCATTTGGTAAATCGAAATACCAAATTTAGAATCAATATGCCCGGTGGAAATATTGATGTTTCCGCCAGCCATAATATGCGGGTTAATACGCACAGACACCGGCACCGTATCACTGTATTTATTACCGAACTGCTCTAAAATAGAGATATTATCAATGTTGATTTGAACGCCCTCCTTAACGGCCAAATCAATCTCTTCCATCGATACGCAATTGGGGGTATAAATAATTGCTTTGGGATTAAAACCTGCCTTAATGCCCGTCCATACTTCCTGTATAGAAACAGTATCTAACCCCGCACCTAAGCTTTTAAAAAACTTAAGCACGTTAATATTATTAAGCGCCTTACAGGCAAATTTGATATTGGTATCGGCACCCGCAAAGGCAGTTTTGAGTTGGGTATACTGCCTTTCCATAATGGCACTGTCGTACACATAAACAGGTGCCTGGTATTTTTGGACTAATTCAGAAACCGGAATTCCGCCAATTTCATATTGCCCGTTATTGAGCTGTATCATCGTTCAATTCGTTTTTCGCGAAGCGCGAAGATAATGGAAACGGTGAAGCGTTAAAATTCTTTATAAGTAATATAGAAGCCCACACATCCTTTAAAATAAAACAGGCCACGTTTAAAAGCGTGGCCTGTTAGGTTATAGGTTAAACAGCACTGTTACCCGTGCGTTGCAGTATCTCTAATCTTTAAAGCATAAATGGCTATATAATATAGCACTGTATTAGCAGCAATAATTCCCGTAAATAACCAGAAGTAACTTGCTCCCGTAAATTGACCGAAAAAGCCATGGTCCTGGATACTATTATTTACTAGGGTAACAAAAATATTCCCAAAAAAGACGGTCAGGAAAAATATAGACATGATGGTACTTTTCATTGACTTTGGAGCCTGAGAAAACGCATATTCAAGCCCTGTGATGGAAACCAGAATTTCAGAAACAGTCAATAAGGTATAAGCCAATATCTGCCATGCAATGTTTAGCTTAACACCATGGTCAATCTGCGTTTGTATCCATGCCACCAGGCAGAAGGTAATCATCAGGGTTATCAACCCCCAGCCTATTTTACGTAAGGCGGTAACCCGTATGCCCATTGTTTCAAGCAATGGATATACACCAAAAGAAAAGATAGGTATCATTACCAAAATAAGCACTGCATTTACCACTTGTATCTGCTCTTGCAACCATGTTATTCCTAAAAAATTAAGGTTCATCGAGCCTGCCTGTATTACCCATTCAGAACCGTTTTGATCGTATAATGCCCAGTAAACCGGTATAAAAGCAAACACCACTAATATTTTCCAAACTGATTTAAGTTGATCCATGAAAGGAGCAGACTCTTCTTTAGCTACGTCCTGAGGCAATTTTATTTTGTATTTTTTAGTGCCCATAAAAAAGATTACAAGTGCAATAAACATCAAAATACCCGGCACCCCAAAGGCCAAAGGCGCGCCGTAACGGCTATGCTCAAGTATTGGTGTAATCAGCATGCTGAAAAACGCACCGAGGTTAATACCGAAATAGAAAATATCGTATAGCTTGGCAATATGCGGGTCGTTCTGGTCATCAAACTGGTCGCCCACCATAACCGATACGTTAGGTTTAATACCGCCCGCGCCAATACAAATAAACATTAGGCCTGCAAAGAATAAGGTATAGTTAGTGCTGAAGAAAGCCAGGAAGGCATTGCCCAAACAGTAAACAACCCCTAATAAAAGGATGGTGCGATATCTACCCAATAGGTAATCAGCCAATAAACCACCTACTATAGAAAGCAGGTAAACCATGGCATTAAAAAGATGGCATACCGAGTTAGAGTGTGCCTGCGCACCCAATTGCATTGCAGGGTCGGCATGCGGGTTAAAAAACTGGGTAATCAGAAACGTAGGTAAAATAGCACGCATGCCATAATAACTAAACCGCTCGGCTGTTTCGGTTACTACTATATAAGGCGCTGCCTTGGGGAAATGCTTAAACCTCTCTATTATTCCTTCTGCCATGTGTTGAATTTGGATTAAAAATAGAAATTTACTCCACTATACGGATTTTTGGGTTTTTTATTACAGGCCTTACTCCATTTTTCAGTGCTAAGCTAATTGGCTGAACATCTATTGCAAACGATTGATTGTAAATTAATTTTTACATTTTAGCGTAAACAAAAATATACTACATGGAAAATACAACGGTGCAAAAGAGACATCCAAAAGCATTATGGATTCTCTTTATGACTGAAATGTGGGAGCGTTTCGGATATTACCTGATGGTAGGCATTTTCCTCCTCTATTTAATTGACCCCAAAAGGCATGGAGGCAAGGGATTTGACGCAACAACGGCTACTGACATTGTAGGCTCATATATAGCACTGGTATATCTTACCCCTTTTATTGGCGGCCTTATTGCCGACCGTTTTTTGGGTTACAGAAGGGCAATTATTTTAGGTGGCTCATTAATGGCCTGCGGTTATTTTGGCCTGGCACTACCCGGCGATTTGGCCATGGGCATATCGCTGCTTTGCATTATCGTAGGTAACGGTTTTTTCAAACCAAATATTAGTACCCTTTTAGGAAATATATATAGCACCGATGAATTGAAACCCAAGAAGGATGCGGCGTATAACATCTTTTATATGGGCATAAATATCGGGGCCTTCTTCTGCAATTTTGTTGCCGCTTACCTACGCAATAACTATGGGTGGGGATACGCATTTGCCGCCGCGGGGGTAGGAATGTTGATAGCCCTGGCCATCTTTATTTCGATGATGAAACATGTGAAGGATGGAGATGTGGTAAAGCCAATGCAAAAAGAGGATATGCCCACTTCCAAAATTTTAGGTTACGTTTTTGTTCCGGCAATTTTAGCCGGTATTTTAGGTTGGAATTTTAGTAAACTAATTGGCGGGCATCATATTTTCCATACTATTAGTAACGATGCCTTCTTTTTCGCATGCGTTCCAATTGTTATTTTTTATATCAGGCTTTATTTTACCTCTCATGATAATGATAGAAGAGGGCTTGGGGCCTTGCTTTCGTTCTTTGCAGTAAGCATCGTGTTTTGGGTAATTTATAACCAAAACAGTACTGCCCTAACCATTTGGGCCGAAACCTATACTAACCGCCACATGCCCGAATCGGCAGTAAAATGGACCGAACCGGTGCGTATGGTGCAGATGATTACTCTGGATTCGATACCGGTGACTAAAATTGATAATCATTTTGTTGCCGTATTGGATGACAAGGGAAATACCATTGAAGAGAAAGGCCTTGACCCTTATTTACAAAATCTTCCGAAAGACAAATGGCCAAAACCGGGAGAGCAGGAGAAACTCATTTCGACAGAGTTATACCAATCGGCCAATCCTATTTACATCGTTATTTTTACGCCGTTAATGCTGGGCTTATTCGGGTTTTTAAAGAACAGAAAACTGGAATTAAACACACCTACCAAAATTGCGATGGGTATGGTTATTGCCGGCCTGTCATCGCTCACAATGTATTTTGCAGCCAAAAGCACCAATATTTACCTGGATAAAACCAACATGAGTTGGCTGTTAGGCACCTACGCCATATTTACGGTGGGAGAAATTTTGATTAGTCCTATTGGTTTATCGATGGTTTCGAAACTGGCCCCTGCGCGCCTTACGGCCTTAATGATGGGTGCCTGGTTTTTGGTGAATGCTATTGCCGGAAAAATTTCGGGAATGATGGCCAGTTACTGGGATAAGTTTGATGACAAAGGAACTTACTTCATGTTCTTATTTGTTATGGCAATCGCATCTGCAGTCATTATGCTGTTTATGGTTAAATGGCTGGCCACTGTAGTGCGCGAAAAGACCGGAAGCAATTAAGTAAAAAATAAATTTATGTGAGCCCCCTTGTTTACCGCATACTCCTAAAGCGTGCATAACAAGGGGTTCACTTTTTTATTATACCTCAGAGCTATAAATTTGCATTAAAGAAATTGTATGAAACAAATTTTTAGGAGGGGTATTAAGGTTGTTGGTGTTTTACTGGTGCTATTATTTATAGCTGCTTTTTGCTGTTTTAAGCTTTTAAATAAAGTTCAATACAAAGAAACAGCGTTTTATAGAAACGAACTGGAGGCACTAAAAAAAGTGCCGACAAACGAGGCGGGTAACACAGATACCATTCAAATTGGCTGGGGCCGCATAAACCTGCTTCCATCTTTTACTACCCCTATAGCTATTGATGCCAAACGCGGCGGCAAACATTTTGATGGAGTGCACGACTCTATTTACGTGCGCGCATTTGTCTTTAAACAAGGCAACAAAAAAATTGCTTACGTATCGGCCGATTTATTAATTATTCCGCCAACCGTAACACGGCTTTTCGATTCGATATTGGTTAAAGAAGGCTTCGACAATAACAACATTTACTTTACAGCCACTCATACGCACACTAGTATCGGTGCCTGGCACAACTCGTATGTAGGTGAGCTTTTTGCAGGTAAGTTTGACACGCGGGTACCTTTACACATTGCTGATTGCATTTCGGCAGCCATTCTTGAGGCAGAGAAAAACTGCAGCTCAGCCAAAATAGGTTATGCCGAATATCCTACGCAACATTTGGTGTTTAACAGGTTGGTACGCGAAAAAGGAAAAGTTGATTCATTATTAAGAGTAATAAAAATTGAAAAGGACAATGGGGCGAAAGCCGCCATCATCACCTTTGCCGCGCACTGCACGGTTTTTCACGCCAACCTCATGGAACTCTCGGCAGATTGGGCGGGGTTGATGATGACGCAATTAAACAAATCAGGTAAAGTTGATTTTGCAAGCTTTAGCGCTGGCGCTGTAGGTAGCCAGGGGCCTTATGAGGAAACTAAAAACCAGGAGGACGAAGCAAAGTATATGGCTGATGGGGTTGGGGCTATTGTTGCTACAAACTTCGATTCTATTCCTACGCATTACATTAATAGTATGCGTTTAATACATCTGCCATTTTACATGCGCAAGCCCAATATGCGGGTTATGCAAAACGTGGTAGTTCGCCCATGGCTTTTCAATAAATTATTTGGCGATGAACAGGTTTACCTCAATACCCTGCAATTAGGCGATATAGTATTTGCTGGCACCCCCTGCGATTTTTCGGGAGAGTTGGTTGGGCCTGTGGATTCAGTGGCTAAAACCAAAGGGCTGCATTTAGCCATTACAAGTTTTAACGGTGGCTACATGGGTTATGTTACCGATAGCAAATGGTATAAAATGAACACCTACGAAACCCGCACCATGGGCTGGTTTGGCCCGCAGAATGGCGATTATATGAGCGATATTTTGGAGAGGATGATTGAGAAGGCGGAGCCGGTTAAAAATTAAAACTCGGAAGCGCAACCCCCTATTTCTCCATATGTTGTGCGTGATGATTTATTAGTCTATTAGCGTAATACTCCGTCGGACGAATGCTTTTATTATTTTCAAAGTCAATAAACGCATCACCGCAATGCGGACACCGAAAAGAATTATAATACTTGTAATGCCCGCTCCCTTCTGTGGGTATTGGCAGTTGCTCCTCAACCTTTACTAAAACACTCAAATCAATCTCCTTTTGCATTTGGGTAGGCATATCTTTAATCTCATACCAATTTACAACCAATGTTTGTTTACTATCAGAAGAGTAAAAGTATTGGGCGTCAGCAAACCCCGCATGAAAATGTTGTAGTGTGAAGCTTTTAAAACAACTATCGCAAATACAAACGGCACGGACATTACTTGGCGTTACTGTTCCCGAAAAATGAAGGCCACGCTGAAACAAACCTTTACCTCGCAACTTTTCATTCTCTGATTCTCTATCTAAAAGAAAAAAAGGCTGCAGTCGAATTCCTTCGTAACCCGTATCTTGCCAAGTAGCGCATTTATTTTTATCCTTTGAAACAATTCCATCCATCATGAAAGCACCATTGGTCAAAATCCTTATTGATGAATGAAAATATTGGCCAGCAAGATTTGAATTCTCAGTGAGAGTTTCGATTTTATATTGTCTTCTTAGCATTTCGCCCTCAAAAATGAATATTGTAGGCTCCGGTTCATCAAACTCGAAAACATGATTTATTTCGACCGATGACGGCCTTTGAGCAGGAATGTGTACGCGGTTTTTTTCTATGAAAACTTGATTCATCTCTTTAGCACCATAAGTTTTATTGGGCAATCACCGCCTTCATCTTTTCCGCAAGCAGCTTAGCCCACTCAGCATACATTTTACCCGATGGATGTAATCCATCACCAGCAACAAAATCAGGGTGGATATTTACCTGTCTTGAAATGGGAGTAATGTCAACGTAATGAACATGGGCTTTAATAGCCTCCTCTTTATTAATGGCATTAAATAGGTCAATTGCTTTTCCTATTTGTTCGCGGCTTCTTTTATCCTTTTCGGCAAACGGCGTCATGCCCCAATCGGGTATAGACAATACAAAAACGTGCTCGTTTTTTCCATTGGCATAGTGCAAGGCAGTTTTCAGCAACTCAACAAATTCTTTACGGTATTCCTCCGTATTTCTATCGCGGTACTGGTTATTTACGCCTATTAAAAGGGTAACGTAAGCACCTTCGGCGGGTGCGGTATAGTTTGCTTCTTTAATGGCGGCAGCCAGTTCATCGGTGGTCCAACCGGTTTTGGCTATAATGGTTGGTTTGTCGAAATTTATCCCGTCGTGCTTCAACAATTCAACTGTTTGCATTGGGAATCTATCATGCTCGGCCACCGATTCGCCAATGGTATATGAATCGCCGAGGCATAGCATAGTATGTTTTTTATCTGCAGACATAGAGAGAGTGGTTAGTAATGTGATAGACGCAGCGAATAAAATTAAGGATGGGGGAATATACCGCATCGGATTTTGGTTAATCAACTAGTATTTTCCCGGCGGCTTCTTTGCTTAAAAAAACTTCTTTTTTTCCCTTCAACTCGACCAAAAGCGATTTATCAAAATCAACTATCTCTTTTATTACCAGGCTATCGTTTAATCCAATGCCTTGTTTATCGAGGTACTTCAAAAAGGCGGTTGAGTTATCGGTAACACTTACCACTTTTAGTTTGCGGGCGATATCGGCCTCGGGCAAAGGTTTTGATTTTACAACTGGTAACTTACCACTTGCATCAGGTATGGGGTCACCATGCGGGTCAAACTTGGGGTGCCCTAAAAATTTATCCAGTTCATCAGTTAACTTGTCCGATTGAATATGCTCTAGCTGTTCTGCAACCTCATGCACTTCATCCCAGGTAAAATTCATTTTGCTCACCAAAAAGGTTTCCCAAAGGCGGTGTTTGCGCACGGTTTTTACGGCTTGTTTAAAACCTTCTTTGGTAAGCTTGGCCCCATCGGCGCGGTTGTAATCAATTAAGCGTTTTTCGTCCAGCTTGCGCAGCATATCGGTAACCGAGGCCGGGTTTACGCCTAATTTCTCGGCAATTAATTGGTTAGTGGCACGGCTTTCCCCACCGGTGCTAATCGAAAAAATTGCTTTGAGGTAATTCTCTTCGGTTGTTGATAATGGCATAGATTGCCAAAAGTAGATAATTTATTTGGCATGCCGAAGGCTATTGAAGCTTATGTGCTTTGTTTGGCTAATAAAACAAATTAGGCTAGTCTAAATTATTTTATTAGATTTGCGGAAGTCATGAAGCCCGTTGTTACACATCAATCGCTAGAGGAAGTACATCACAGTATTGACACTACCCAAACCCGGGGCGGTTGGAAACGCTTTATGCTGTTTGTGGGCCCCGCCTTTTTAGTGGCTGTGGGCTATATGGACCCCGGTAACTGGGCCACCGATATTGCCGGTGGTAGTAAGTATGGATACTCTTTACTGTGGGTATTGCTAATGAGCAATTTTATTGCACTTCTTTTACAGACTTTAAGTGCACGCCTGGGTATAGTGCGCGGCCGCGACCTTGCGCAGGTATCGCGCGAAACCTATGCGCCAGTTGTAAACTACTCGCTATGGTTGCTTGCCGAAATTGCCATTGCGGCCTGCGATTTAGCCGAAGTTATTGGTATGGCCATAGGCTTAAATTTGCTGTTTGGCTTGCCACTTATTTGGGGTGTTGCACTGGCGGTTTTAGATACCCTTATCATTCTTTACTTGCAACGAAAGGGCATGAGGTATCTCGAAGCCTTCATCTTCGCGCTAGTGGCTTTAATTGGTGTATCGTTTTTGTTAGAACTTATTTTTGCCAAACCCGATATGGGTCAGGTGGCACTTGGTTTTATACCGGTATTAAAAGATAATGGTGCGCTTTACATTGCCATTGGTATAATTGGTGCTACGGTAATGCCACATAATCTTTACCTGCACTCTTCACTGGTACAAACCCGACGTACGAAAAAAGATGACGATGGCATACGCACTGCTATTAAGTACAACTTAATCGATTCGTCGTTGGCGCTTAACCTGGCGTTTTTGGTTAATGCATCCATTTTAATTTTAGCGGCGGCGGTATTTTTTAAAAACGGGTATAACAACATTGCCCAAATACAAGATGCACACGGGTTATTGGCTCCTCTGTTAGGCGAAAAACTGGCCCCCACCTTATTCGCCGTTGCACTTATTGCATCGGGGCAAAGCTCCACTATTACCGGTACACTTGCCGGGCAGATAGTAATGGAGGGATATCTTGATTTGCGCATAGCGCCGTGGTTGCGAAGATTAATTACCCGTTTACTGGCCGTTATACCAACGCTGTTTGTGCTGCACTTTTTGGGTGAACAGAAAATAGGCGACATGCTTATACTATCGCAGGTAATTTTAAGCCTTCAATTGGGTTTTGCTATTGTTCCCCTCATTCATTTTGTAAGCGATAAAGAGAAGATGGGCAAGTTTGCCATAAAACCGCTGCTTAAGTTTTTGGCATGGCTTTCGGCGGTTATTATTCTCGCGCTTAATGCAAAATTGGTGTTCGATACCCTGGTGGATTGGCAAACACAGCTTGCAAGCCACAGTTGGGTTTTCAATTTTGTTATTATTCCGGCGGTGGGCTTAGCGGTTATTTTATTTGCTTATATTTTTTGGTACGCTATGGCTGGCAAGCGTTTCGATAATGCACCCAAAATGCCACATGGCGGGGCGGTCGATATACCTATCATTACCCGCAAAACTTATAACCACATTGCTATTTGCATCGACTTTTCGAAAAGCGATACCAAAGCCATAATTGAAGGCGTAGCCCTTGGCGCAATGACCACCGATTTTTATTTGCTGCATGTGGTTGAAAGCGCCGGTGCACGGAAGATGGGTGAAGAAATCTCCGATTTTGAAACCCACGAGGATTGGAAGCAGTTGAAACAATACGGCAACAAATTGCGCGAACAGGGATATCACGTGCATGAAAGGCTTGGTTTTGGCGACCCAAAAACCGAACTGCCACTAATGGCTGAAAAGGTAAATGCCGAATTACTGGTAATTGGGCAACACGGCCACCGGGGTATAACCGATTTTATTTTTGGCGAAACTATTTCGGTATTACGCCATAACGCCAAATGCCCTGTGCTGGTTGTTTAAATTTTAAGCAACTTTGCTACATATCCAAAATTTTTGCCACTAAGACACGAAGGCACAAAGTTTTTATTTCCGTGTGGCTGTTATCATAAATTGTATTCTTAGTGTCTTAGTGCCTTTGTGGCTATATTCATTTTTGTAAAAAGATAGTGGACAGTAGCATTTAATTAGAAGTAATGATTGAGCAGAAGAAAATAAATATTCAGAATAAGAAGGCGGGGTTTGAGTTTGAAATTATTGATCGTTTTGAAGCAGGTATTGTTTTAAAGGGCAGTGAAATAAAATCAATCCGCAACGGCGGCGGAAGCATTAGCGAAGCATTTTGCTTTGTTAGGGATAGTGAGCTTTTTATCAGGAACATGAATATTCCCGAATATTCGCACGGTGCTTATGCCAACCATATACCTGATAGCTTACGCAAACTTCTACTTACCAAAAAAGAACTTTCGCGCATTGATGCTAAAATCAGGGAAAAAGGTTTGTCGGTTATTCCCTTGCGCCTTTTTATAAACGACCGCGGTTTTGCCAAAGTAGAAGTAGGCCTTGGCCGTGGTAAAAAGAAATTTGATAAGCGAGAGAGTATTAAGGATAAAGATACCCAGCGTGAGATGGATAGGGCGATGAAGAAGTATAAATAGACGGTTGAATTCGCCATAGTTTATAATGCCTCATATATCAAGTTGTGCATTGCGCCGATTGGTAAAAAACAACTACATGCAATTCAGGAAATTCAGACCTGCGCTTATTGGCTTTTTAACGGGCTTAATTCTTGGCACCTATGGATGTGATACTGTGTTGAGGGGCATTGAGTTTACCCCGCACGAAGCAATTCCGTTTGCAATAGTACTTGGCTGTATTTGGGGAGGAATATTTGCGCTTATTGGAATGTTAATTGCAAAATTTTATAGGTAATTATTAGTCCTCCTGCTTTAAAACACCTTCCCCTTCAACATCGGCACAAAGGCAAATAATTTGGGTGTAAGTATTTCTTCGCTGTATTGGCCTTCGGCGTGTTTGGTTATGCGTAGCATTTTACAATCTACTTCATTACCAAAGGGCAAAACCATTTCGCCACCAATAGCTAATTGCGGAAGTAGTTTTTTAGGTAGTTCGGGCACGGCGGCGGTAATAATAATTTTATCGTAAGGAGCGTATGAGGGCATACCTTCAAAACCATCGCCAAAAAAACATTTTACGTTGGCGTAGCCTAATTTCTCAAGCAGGGGTTTGGTACGCTCAAATAATTTACGGTGACGCTCAATGCTATATACTTTGGCACCCATGGTGGCCAGCACGGCTGCCTGGTAACCACTACCGGTGCCTATTTCCAATACTTTTTCTTTCGGGCTTATCTGTAGTGCTTCCGATTGATAGGCTACGGTATAGGGTTGAGATATA
>CAIOTH010000085.1 GCA_903861145.1 uncultured Bacteroidota bacterium
CGAATAAAGCTCAATATCCTTTACAATAACCATTTCGCTATGGTGCTCATCAAACACCGCTGATTTTAATATTTGCAAAGCATCAAGCTGGTAACCCTGTGTCATAAAGTGCAGCGATTTGGCCACTCTTTCCGGTGTTCTGGCAAGGCCATCGCGGGTAACATCTTCACCCAGAGCCTCAAGTATCTCCTTAAAATTATGTTTAACCAACTCAAGCGATTTCAGGTCAAACTCTTCCGATTTTCGATATCTGTTCATAGGCTTTGTATATAGGCGCTATTTTTCGCCGTAATATTCAACGTATATATTTTCGGTTTCAATCAATTTTATGCAATGCAGTTGGCAACCTTTTAAATGAGGTTCAATCCACTTCCAAATTTGCAAAACAATATTTTCAATGCTGGGCAAAACTCCCTTTAGCTCAGGCACATCAACATTAAAATTCAGGTGGTCCAATCTTTCAACAACTTCCTTTTTTAAAATTCTGCTTAGTTCATGCGCGTTTATTACAAATCCGGTATCCGGGTCCGGCTCGCCTTTAACGGTAACGTATAAATCAAAATTATGCCCATGCCAGTTTTTATTGGCGCATTTACCAAATGTTGCATCATTTTGCTCTTCCGTCCATTTTGGGTTGAACAACCTATGCGCTCCGTTAAAATGCTCTCTTCTGGTTAAATAAACTGTCATGGTTTTCTACTTCTTGGTCCCGGGCTCAATATTTAATAACTCTAAAAACACAGTAAATTAAAAATAGTTCAATATCTTTTAATTCTTCAGGGGCGCTAAGATAATCGAACTTATCCGTTAATATCTAATGTCATAAATTGTCCAAAATCAATTGGTTTTTATTCCCGCATTTGGCCTTTAATCCCTATTTTTTTTATTTTGGCTCTAATTATAATCCAACAATTGCCATTACATATGAAAAAATCATTCTTTTCCATTGCAGCACTGCTGTTTTTATGTCTTGCGTTTGTAAGCAAATCTTCGGCGCAAAAAGACCAGCTTGAAAAAACCTGGTTTACAAAAGGTAACGATAGTAAAGTACAAATGTACCTTACACAAAGTGGTACGTATGCGGGTAAAATTATTTGGCTGAGAGAACCCAATGACAAGGATACCGGCAAACCAAAACTGGATAAAGAAAACCCCGATGAAAGCAAGCGCAACGGAGCTGTGTTGGGATTGGTTATTATGACCGGCTTTAAAAAGAACCCCGAAAATAAAGACGAGTACATTGACGGAAAGATTTATGACCCTAAAAATGGAAAAACGTATTGCGGTAAAGTAACCTTTAAGGGTAAAGAGCTTGATATGCGTGGCTATTTGTGCAGCCTTTCATTTATTGGTAGAACCGAAACCTGGACACTGGTCGATGGTCAATAGTTTGTGACATTATTTCGCCTTTAATTCTCCTCCCTGTTTTTTAGGCTTTAACCTGGTAGTTTATGCTAGTTCGATTGATGGACTAAGGTTTGTCAATCGCAAAGATTTTATGTAGCCTTTTATAAAACACTTTAAATAACACTTTGAAAAAATTATTGCTACCCTTTAGCGCTGTCTTGGTGCTATGGTTTGTTTCTGTCGACAAATTAATTGCACAAAAGGATCAACTTGAGAAAACGTGGTTAACTAACGGTGCTGCCAGTAAAATACAAATGTATAAAGGGACCGATGGCCTTTTTTATGGCAAACTTACCTGGATAAAGGAGCCTATTGATAAAAAGACTGGTAAGCCAGCGTGCGACCTTGAAAACCCTGATGAGAACCTTCGTAATAAGCCCCTGCTGGGTTTGGTTATCATGACCGGATTTAAAAAGAACCCGGAAAAAAATGGTGAATATATTGACGGGCGAATCTATGACCCCTCAAGGGGCCATACTTACTGCGCAAAAATTACTTACAAAGGCACGTTCCTTGATTTGCGGGGCTACATTTGCCACCTTAGTTTTTTAGGCAGAACTGAAGTCTGGACTTTAACCGATGATCAATAGCCCTCATTTTTCTTGTTTCGATATCCATGTTACCTATCAGCAGATATTCTCAATGCAAAGTTACCTTAAGTTTCTGGACATCATGAGCATCATTTGATTTCTCACCCGTAACTAAAACCACGTTGCTACCCATTCTTTGTAAGTTAGTTATGGTAAATCCCCATTCGGGACGACTAACTGGAATGATTTCTTTTTTGTAACTGCCATCCTGTTCAATCCGGGCAATTTCTAAAACTTGTTTCCCGCTTGCAACATGCCAGTATGAAGCCCTTTTAAGTTTTGTTTGGTCAGTAACATTTAAATTGTCTTTATGGTCATTAAATATTGCATACAATACATCATTAACGATAACAGCGTTGTCCAGCGGATACAGGGTGAAATCTTTCTTATCGGCAAGCTTTGGGATTTTGGTAACATACCCAATGCTAAGGTCTTTATTGATTCTAACGCACACCTCGGACCAATCTAACTCCGATTCTATGAGGTCGGTATAGCTGCTGTATTTTGAAGAAAACCAGCTTGAAAACCTGCTTTCAGGTTCAGCAATCCAAACAAACCCGCCATCAGATAACGGCATTACCTTCCCTATATTCATTAACCAAACTGTTACAGCACCCCCAGGTTCCTTTACTTTACCAAAGCGAAAAGTCGGATCTAAATTTTTTGTGTTTTCATTAACTATCTTGCCCGAAGTGTCCATTGTTAAAGTAAACACGCCTAACAGGTCTTCCCCCTTTTTTTTAGAATAAAATCCGGTAAAAAGCAATCCATTCGCAGCGGCATTTATCTGCACTGAAGAAATGAAACCAGAGTCAATTTTTAGGTCGAACAATTTTACCTCGCCATCTTTTTTTTGCTTAGCAACGCTCCAATATAATTTCGAATAATCCAAATTTGACCAATTTAGATCTACATCGGCATCAGGAGATTGAATGATTAAATAATAGGTGCTACCATCTAACCCGCGACACCAATTCAAAACTTTATTTTTCTTTGTTGGAAGGGGAGGCGAAAAAGCCGGTATATGTACATAAGAGTGATCATAGAGTAACCTCTGCAGGATTGCTTCGTCGGGTGGTTCGGTAGCGGTAAAAATAGTTCCCTCTCCTTGACCAAATGCGGAAAGGCACATTGCTGTCACCAGCAGCGTCAATAATTTTCTTTTCATTCTCTTTATTGTTATGCATCAAAAATAATGTCATTTTTATTTTTCTATAATTCAATATATTACGAACCGTCCTTTTAGGTAAACGCCAATCTTGTTCTTGTTACTAATCGCCCGTTAAAAAGTAAGTATTTTCTGTCCTCTGCTTTATATTTATGGCTCTAAAGTTAACGGCATGCGCAAAGGGTATTTGGTAATTGGCTTATTGGCAATATTGGTAGCTGGTGGTGTTACTGCTTTTTTTATGGGCAGAAACCTACAGAGGCACCTGGTAATTACAAAGCCCGAGGTGCAAGCCGCATCAGTGGCAAAACCTGTTTTTAAATATGGGCTCAACCTGTCCGAATTTAAAGTGCTTACCCATGTTGTAAAGCAAAATGAGTTTTTTGCTGATATACTTACCCAATACAACGTTACCTACGCCACAATCGATTTTTTAGCACGCCAGTCAAAGTCCATTTTTAATTTGAACAAAATGAAGGCAGGCAATCATTGCACAGTGCTTTGCGAGAAAAGTGATAGTGGCCTGGTTCCTAAAAAATTGATTTATGAAGAAAGCAAGGTTGATTATGTGGTATTTAACCTTGATGACTCGCTATATACTTATCGCGGGCAAAACAAAGTAGTACGCAAGCACCAAGAGGTAAGCGGTGTTATTAACTCATCGTTGTACGAAACGCTGGAAGCTAATAACATGAGCCCTGCACTTGCCGTGCGCCTATCCGAAATTTTTGCCTGGACAGTTGACTTCTATAAAATTCAGCAAGGCGATAAATTTAAAGTGGTGTACGATGAAGACTTTGTGAATGGCGAATCGGTGGGTATTGGGCAAATAAATTCGTGTGTGTTTAACAGCAGTGGTAAAGACTTTTATGCCTTTTACTACGCTAAGGATGATGCCCACGAAGGCGACTATTATGACGAGAATGGTAATAGCATGAAGAAGGAATTTTTGAAAGCACCGGTTAAGTTTAGCCGAATATCAAGCCGTTATTCATTAAACCGCTTTCATCCCGTTACTAAAGAATGGAAGGCCCATTTAGGAACAGATTATGCGGCGCCATTTGGCACACCCATTATGGCCACCGCCGACGGTGTTATTGAAGATGCCTGCTTTAAAGTTTATAACGGTAACTATGTTAAGATACGCCACAACGGCCAATACAAAACCCAATACCTGCACATGAGCAAAATTGCAAAGGGCATTCACCCGGGAGCAAGAGTTAAACAGGGCGAGGTTATTGGTTACGTTGGCGCTACCGGTTTAGCCACCGGCCCGCATGTATGCTATCGCTTTTGGAAAGACGGCCAACAGGTTGACCCTTTAAGACAGAAACTAACCTTTGCCGACCCTATGCCGGCAAAGTACAAGCCCGATTTTTTAGCCAAAATAAAACCGGTAAAACAACGTATGGATGCTATCGTGTATAATGCACCAAAACCTAAGGCCGAAAGCGAAAGCGTGGCTAACGGCTCTGATAACTATATTTTGAAGAGTAATTTCTAGTAGGTCGGCGCCTAGTTTTCTAAGCGCCTTAGCGGTTAATGTCCTTATTCTTCGCTCGTGCTCTTAAAGCCTTTCATAATTCCGCGCACGCTTTCTCTAATAAAGTTCACTATCTCATCTTTATCTGCGCTTGAAGGAATATCGGCCTCAATGTATTTTAAGGCAGTACTCGTATTAAAACCACGTATATATAGAATGCGGTAAACGTCCAGTATTTGGTTTATTTGTTCGGTAGTGTAACCCCTTCTTCTTAAGCCAATAGAGTTAACCCCTGCATAAGTTGTAGGATGACGTGCCGCACGAACAAACGGCGGAATATCTTTATTGACCAAACAACCACCCGATACTATTACGTGCCTGCCCATTTTGGTAAACTGCGAAAAGTTGGTAGCACCACCTAATATCGCGTAGTCGCCAATTTCAACATGGCCCGCAAGATTGGCGTTATTGGCTATTACGCAATTCTTTCCAATGATACAGTCATGCGCTACGTGCACATATGCCATTAAAAGTGAGTTATCGCCAATAACCGTTTTCATACTGGCTTCGGTGCCCCTATTAACAGTTACGTATTCTCTTATGGTTACGTTATTTCCTATTTCAACCGAGGACTTTTCGCCCTTGTATTTCATATCCTGTGGTATGGCAGATATAACGGCACCGGGAAATATGCGGCAGTTTTTACCAATTCGCGCTCCTTCCATAATTGTAACATGGGGGCCTATCCAGCTCCCCTCACCGATAGTTACATCTTTAGAAATAGTTACAAAAGGCTCAACCACTACGTTATCGGCTACTTCGGCCTGCGGATGGATGTATGAGTAGGGTTGGTTCATCGTTTACTTTCCTTCTTTTCTTTGAATTTTAGCCATCAACTCGGCTTCGCTAACTAATTTATTCCCAACATATGCCGAACCTCTCATTTCAATAATTCCCCTACGCATTGGACCTAGCAATTCAAGTTTAAAAAGAACAACATCACCGGGTACTACGCGATGCTTAAACCTTACATTATTTATTTTTAAAAAATAAGTATCGTAATTGTGCGGATCAGGTAGGCTGTGCAATACCAGTATACCACCCGTTTGCGCCATAGCCTCAATTTGCAAAACCCCCGGCATTACCGGGTTGCCCGGAAAGTGCCCCCTGAAAAACTCCTCGTTGAACGAAATGGCCTTGACACCCACAACCTCGGTTTCCGAAAGAGAAATGATTTTATCTAACAGCAAAAAAGGGTAACGATGTGGCAATATCTTTTCAATACCTGTTGCATCATATATGGGCTCCTTATTGGGATCGTAAGCCGGAGCCGGGTCTTTCATTTTTTCCTGCTTAATGTGGGCTTTCAGAATTTTGGCAAACTCAACATTGTGTTTATGCCCCGGTTTGGTAGCAATAATATTTGCATGAATCGGGGTTCCTATCAATCCCAAATCGCCCACAACATCCAAAAGTTTATGGCGTGCAGGCTCATTATGGTGGTAAAGTTCAACGTTATTTAAAATCCCCTCTTCAACTACCTTAATATCCGGCTTGTTGAACATAATGGCCAACTTAATCTGCTCTTCCTTACTTACTGGCTTATCAACTACCACAATGGCATTGTTCAAGTCACCACCGCGTATTAACCCTGCTTCGTAAAGCATTTCAAGCTCATGTAAAAAGGCAAAGGTGCGGGCTGGTGCTATTTCTTTTTTAAAGTCAGTAACCTTATCAAGCGTGGCGTGCTGCTGGCCTAAAATTTCGCTTTTGTAGTCAATTAGTGCGGTTACTTTGTAGCGGTTACTTGGCATAGCCAGATATTCGGCGCCGCTTTCTTTATCTATGTAATGTATGTTCTGACGAATCTCAAAAATGTCGCGTTCTTCAGCTTGTTCCTGTATACCTGCGGTTTCCAGCGCTTCAACAAAATACTTGGCGCTGCCATCCATAATGGGTATCTCAATGCCATCAACCTGCACCAGGCAATTATCAATTTGCAAACCAATAAGGGCGCTCATTAAATGCTCAACCGTTGCAACCATGCCCGTTCCTTTTTCAAGGGTAGTGCCTCTTTGCACAGTGGTTACCAGGTCACAATCTGCAGGTATAATAGGTTGACCCTCAAGGTCAATACGTTGAAATTTGATGCCGTGATTAGCTGCCGCCGGCATAAACCTTACGGTAACCGTTTTGCCGGTATGTAGCCCAACACCCGAAAGTGAGGCTTCTTGTTTGATGGTTTGCTGGTAGGTATGGGTCATCAACTATTTCTTAAAAAGGGGCAAATCTAAAATTTTAGTAGGTATTACAATGATTTAATGTCGGCTTAACATGCTTTTATTTCAGTTTTTTCTCCAATTCCTCTATTCTTTTGGCCAATTCTGGCAGCTTCATCATATAGGCAATAATGCGGTAATGCTCGCGCGCATCAATTGCCGGCGCGCCCGAAATACCCTTGCCCTTCTCTTTAACGTCTTTTATTACGGCCGCCTGTGCTTGTATTTTGGTCCCATCGGCAATGTTCAAATGACCCGTTATTCCGGCCTGGCCTCCAATCATTACATTCTTACCCATTTTAGTACTACCCGAAACACCAGCCTGTGCGGCAATACCCGTGTTTTCGCCCAACTCAACATTATGGGCAATCTGTATCAGGTTATCCAGTTTTACCCCATCACGGATTACCGTTGACCCCATTACTGCCCTGTCAATACAAGTATTAGCCCCTACCTCAACGTTGTTGCCTATCACAACGTTGCCTGTCTGCGGTATTTTTTTGTAAGTACCATCAGGTTGCGGAGCAAAACCAAAGCCATCGGCCCCA
>CAIOTH010000086.1 GCA_903861145.1 uncultured Bacteroidota bacterium
GGATCTGATTTTACCGTTAAATACATCGGCGCTATCGACGATAATAGCGACGACGCAACGGCGGTAAAAGAAAAATATGCTGAGAACGCAATTGACGCTTTATTAGCCGGCAAACCGGTAGCTACCACCAATACCAAAGCAGTTGGTTGCGGTATTAAATGGAAATCTAAATCGTAATAGATTTTTGAATTTTATTGAAAGGCCCGGCACGCATGTGCCTGGCCTTTTTGTTATTAGACTAAAAAACAAACGGCACCAACCTCTTCACCCGTTTAGAGTAATCTGCATATCGCTGTCTAAATTGCTCATACATAATTTTCTCCTCCATCGTTGTTTTGTAATAATGTGCTGCAAACACCATCGATAGCCCCACTATTCCTTTTAACTGGCCCACTGTAATGGCAGCACCCAATACAGCAATTTCAAAGCCGGTATAAATGGGGTGCCTCACAATACTATAAGGCCCCGATTGAACTAACTCGTGTTCTTTTTTCAAAGTCACATCACCGCTCCAATTATCGCCCAAGGTTTTACGCGCCCATATAGCAAATGCCACCCCACCTAAGCAAACAACCATGCCCCCTATGCCGGTGTATTGATTGTCAGGTATTATTTGATGGCCCAACACACCCACGGCAAACCAGGGAGAATACACAATAATAGCGCCCGAAAACAAAAAGAACAGATACAGGTAACGCGATACTCTGCTTTGGGCCTGCACATTGGCTTTTACTTTACTCGCATTCAAAAACCAATAGGCAAAAAGCACCAGCCAGAAGGAAAGGGTTATCTGTGTATATATATTCATGTGCTATTATTGGACTTATCCGAAAATAAAGGAAATGACTGATATAAGTCAAACTTTAAGCTGACAAATCCTCTAAAATTGGTGGTGCATGAAGGTGACCTTTACAATTCATTAAAATTTATTTGTCGGTTCAAAAAAACAACTTTATTTTTGACTGACCGTTTAGTCAATCATAAATATGCCACGTCGCCCCGAACAATTTGAAGAGTTAAGAGAAAAGAGCCGCGAGAAAATTCTTGCTGCCGCTCTTGAGTTGTTTGCCAATAAGGGGTACGATGCCACATCCATTGATAGCCTTGCCAAAAAGGCGGGTATATCAAAAGGCCTTATTTATAATTATTTCGAAAGTAAGAAGAGCATACTCATCGCCATTTTCGACGATGCCATGAAAATGGGAGAGGACATGATCATGGGCCAGATGAGCGTTAAAGACCCGCTTTTACGCAAGAAGGCAATTATTGAATTGACGTTCGCTATGATTAAGGAACGTCCTGAGTATGTTAAGCTTTTAACCGTAATGGCCCTGCAACCCGGCGTAATGGCCGAAACAAAAGAGTTTACCAAAAATGCCTATAAGAAAACCGGGGAGTGGAGTAAAGTTATAACCGGGAAAGGCAAAAAAGACGGACTGATTGAAAGTTTAATGATTGGAGCGTTGATGGATGGTATTACACTCAACTTTATCATGTATGGAAAGCAATATCCCATGGAAGAGTTAAAGAAAGAGATTATAAGGATTTACTGCACGCCTAAAAAGAGCAAAAAATGAAAAAGCTGAGTTTTTTAATCACCGGTGTAACATTTCTTATTGCCTTTACCGGCAATGCGCAGGATGCTAAGGAAATAGTGCGTCTCTCCGATGCCCACGTTCGTGGCAAAAC
>CAIOTH010000087.1 GCA_903861145.1 uncultured Bacteroidota bacterium
AAACTGGTACACGAGACAGAAAACGATAAGACTGATTTTCCGATTGAAGTTTGGGCCTTGTGTAAGTAAGACTTTTTATTACTCGTAAAAGGTTACGTAGCCGGTATCTAAATCATATAAGCCACCAACGATTTTTATTTGGCCGTCTTCCTCTAATTCTTTTAATATGCTACTCTGCTCTTTTATTTTTTGAGCGGCTACAAATACGTTGTTAACGGTTACGTTGTGTACAAATAGCTTGTTGTTGCCATTCCTATTTTCTTTAGTTTGCGTTTCTCTCGCAATGGCCGGTTGTATTTTTTTAAGCAGGCCGGTTATATTGCCCATAACAATATTATTACAGGCACCTTCAATAGCACCGCATTTTGTATGGCCTAAAACCACAATCAGTTTAGAGCCGGCTATTTTGCAGGCAAACTCCATACTGCCCAAAATATCTTCGTTCAAAATATTCCCCGCAATGCGTATGCTAAAAACATCGCCCAGGCCCTGGTCAAAAATAAGCTCGGCAGAGGTACGTGAGTCAATACAACTTAGTATAGCGGCGAAAGGAAACTGACCTGTTGAAGTTTCGTTAACCTGCTGTAACAGGTTACGATGGGATTTTATGTTATTTACGAATCTTGCGTTTCCTTCTTTCAAAATATCCAATGCATGCTCAGGGGTCAGGATATTCTGCGTTTCCTTGGTGTGTGTTCTCATAAATGAAGCGCGTGTAGATTTGACAGGGCAATGTTATGCTTTAAATTGCACAAAAAAAACTTATCTGGTTTTAACCTTGGTTCGATTTAAACCAGCACCTAATTTATTATGTTTATGCGTGTTAAAACCTGCATTTACCGGCAATCTATCTATTTCGCAAAGACTGAATATCGCTCTCTTTTGCATTACTCTTATTTTAAGCCTCGCTATCCCCTTTAGTAAAGATGACTGGAAAAATCTGACCGACCCTTACGACTACCTGCACCAATCAAAAATATCGCTTTGCGATAAGGAGTTTTATTTCCCACATGTAACCAGGGAGTTTGACCCCCGGCCATTTACCGTGCCTTTATTTTATAAGCTTTGTGGCAGCAATACCGATGTAATTGTGCAAATGCAGAAGTTTATGTTGTTGCTAAGCGCGTTTTTTATGGCGGCCGCATTTATGCTTTTTATGGAGAAAAGCAGCGCGAAGTATATTACGATAGTTACCATTTACTTTTTGGTTTCGTGGTGGAATGTAATGGGTTGGGCAACACTTGTTTTATCCGAGGCGCTTTCTACTGCATTGCTGTTTTGCTGGCTGGCCTCATTCCTTTTTTTTTACAAAAAGGGTACCTGGCCCTGGTGGTTGTTGCACGTAATTATTACTATCCTTTTTTCGTTTACCCGCGATTCATGGCCGTATGTGCTAATATCGTTTTACGGGGGCATTTGCACTTTATGGTTCTTTTTTAAACAGAGAAACCTAAAGCAATATGGCGCACTATTAATATTGAGCATTGGCTTGTTTTTTATTCAGCAGGCCGGGGCAAAAACGGGGCTAAGGTCGAAATTACCGGTAATCAATTCGATAGTGGTACGAGTACTGCCAAATCCGGATTATACGGCTTGGTTTACACAGCAAGGAATGCCCGATGCCGAAAAACTGACTCAAAACTTTGGCAAAATAGATGTTGTACCTATAGAGGGCCAGCATAAGTTATGGAGTTTATATGATGATTCCGCTTATCAATCGTTTTTAAACTGGGTGGTAGAAAAAGGCCAACCAACTTATACGCGCTTTTTGTTAACGCATCCCTCCTATTTATTTCTTACGCAAGAACCACCCGAAAAACTTGCGCGTATTATGAGTTACAATTTATTTTACATTGATGAACCCAGGGGATATACACGGTATGTCGAGTCGGCATTTCCGCTGTTTAATGTTGGTGTCGTAATCGCGCTATGCATTATGTTATTGCTGATTTACACGCAGCGTAAAACACCAATTTTGTTTGGCCCCGTTTTGCTTGCCCTCTTTACCTTGCTAAACGTAATATTGAGTTACAATGCTGATGCCCTGGAAGTAGAACGCCACTTATTTATAACTAACGTTTTAGTGCAGCTAGCCGGTTTTTGGGCCGCGGCTTTAATTTGGGATTCGCTGGTTTGGCGGAAGGATTTAAAAAACTGAGACTTATTCAAGTTCGATTTTTTTTGAGGTGCGATAGGCAGTGCCTTTAAACCAGGCAACCAATTCGCCATTTTGATTCATGGTACGCACATCATATACACCGGTACGGTTTCCTGAATGAAGTTCTTTGGCTTCAACGGTTAATACTTCTCCCGGTTTGGCGGCGCGGGTAAACGAAATTGAAACGTCTAATGCCACAGTAAGCATGCCGTGCGAATTACACGCAAAAGCAAAAGCTGAATCGGCGGCTGAGAATAATACCCCGCCGTGGATGCTGTGGAAACCGTTCAACATTTCTTCTTTAATGGTATAGTGTAATTTACAGTAACCTATATCAACAGCGTCTATTTTCAGGCCCAACCATTCGGTAAATTTATCGTGCTGCAACATTTGCTGCAATACCTGTTGCGGGGTTAAAGGGGTTTCGCTCATACTACTGTTTTTTAAATAATGATGTAAAAAACATTCGCCACGGTTTATACAAGTATAGCATTACACTAATAAAGGTAAGCACCAAAACGGCAACATACACGACCGAGTCGCGACTAACACTACACACTATATCCTGCACACTAATAAAACAGGTAAGCACTATTACCCACCGCATAAAGCCGGGTTCATCATCTACCCACATAAAGGGTAAAAACATCATTAAATACCAGGGATTAAAAATGTGCAGGTAGAACAATAAAAAGAGCAACAACAAACGCACATAAACCCGGAACCACTGGTTAAGTGTTTGTTCGCCACGTATAAAGCGAATGAGAATATATAAGGTGGAGCATAACGCAAATACCTGGCATATCTTAACAATGGCGTTTGAAATAAAAAGTTGCATTGCAGGACCGGTTGAGGCATTGACTGTATTTTGCAGTTGCTCTTTATGTCCGCCTAATAGTTGCGGGGCGAAATAAATGATGTCACCCAATATTTCGCCTATGCACTTGGACGGGTTTTGGAAGAAGTGAAAAGTAAACGGGGTTGTTATAGTTGCAACAGAGGTGTAAAAGGGTAGGTAAGCAACCACTAGCGCAGCTAAAACCAGGGCCAAACCGATAAACATATTTTTATTAAAAGCGAAACGCTCGTTGCCCTTCAATGCCATTGCTACTACAAAAAAAGGAAGGACTAAAACGTAATTCATTTTGGTAGCAATGCCCAAAGCAACTAGTACAAAAGCCCAATACCATTTTTTGGTGAGCAGAAAATACATAGCGCAAAGCGTAAACGTTATTGCTATTAAATCGGGGTGCAATTGGCCAACGCCCTGCAATAAAAAAACGGGGTTCAACACAATAAAAGTAAAGCACCTAACGGGAGATTGCACTAAGGTGCTAACCCGTGCTGCGGCTTCAATAAAAGCAAAGGCAAATAGCAAAACCAAAACCTTGTAAACAATAAGCGCTAAAACAACCTTACCACCCGCTATCCAGGTAGCCAACATGGCTAATATAAGCACAACCGGTCCGTAGGCACAGGTACTTGTAGTCCAGATACCGGTTATGTATGGATAGAACGAAGAAAAATGCGTGCATTGGGCATTGGTATAAACATCGGCCCCCTTGTTTGCTGCATCGCCAAATACCAGGTAACTAAAAATGTCGTTGCTAAGCATTGGCAACATAAGAGAAAATAAAACGGTGAGCACTAAGGCTAGCATTTTAACGGTGTTAAGCTCCAACCCGTCATGAAGCCATAAACGGTAGTACGCGTACGAAAAAGAGGCAAGTGCTGTTATAAAAGATGCGAAAACAACCATTTCGGGCACTCCCTGCAAGTTGTGGCCATCTACCATAATCGTTCCCGCGGTATAGGCACGGAACCACGAAGTTAAAACCAATACCAGCGCGCAAATTACTAAGGTAACTACAGCAGGTTGTTTGAATAACTTTAATACATTAATCAACTTAGGTAAAATTGAGTAGGGCGGAAAAGTAAGTAAATTGATATACAAAGTTGAGTTGGTAGGTTGTCAATAGCCATGAAATACTCAAATACATTGATATTCGCTGCCGGTATTAATAAATCTTGTTAAACAATATTTCATTTGTAGTGTTATCCATACTTCATAAATTCAAAACCCAAAAACATGTACAACCTCAAAATCATTTCATCGACTGTAAGACCAGGAAGAAAGGGCCCAATTATTGCAAATTGGATAGCTGAATTAGCTAGAAAAAGCGAAAAGTTTAACGTAGAAGTTTTAGACCTAGGTGAAATAAACCTGCCGTTAATGAATGAACCACATCACCCGATGATGAAAAAGTATGAACATGAACATACCAAACAGTGGAGCGCAAAAATTGAAGAAGCCGATGCCTTTATTTTTGTAACAGCCGAGTACGATTTTGGATACCCTGCCCCTTTACGTAATGCGCTTGAATATTTAGCACAAGAATGGGGCTATAAAGCGGCCGGCATTGTTAGCTATGGTGGTGTATCGGCAGGTACCAGGGCATCGAATGCTTTAAAAAACGATTTGGCCACTTTAAACATGGTTACAATGACTGCCCAGGTTAACATTCCCTTCTTTACTCAATTCATTAACGAGCAAGGGCAGTTTGTGCCCAATGAAATATCGCTTAAAGCGGCCGAAAGCCAATTAAAGCAGCTAGTGCGCTGGAGTAAGGGGTTGAAGTTGATAAAAGAGGATAAGGGATAAGCTTTGGCTTTTGTGCTTATATATTGTTGGTTAAGACAATAAAGTTGGGTCAAAACAGGCTTCCATCGGGTAAAATAGCCGGGGCAATATAAAATCGTTAAATATCTCATTATCACCCAATAATTTTATAATATTGGCAGCTTAAAATTCAATTACTAAATCAAAACTACCCCATGAAAAAGTTTTCCTTTCTTTTCATTGCCCTGTTTATAGCTGCGGGTTCGTTCGCTCAGTGCGTAATCGATACCTCTGCGCTTCTTAATTCGCCGGGAGGATTTTACCCCGATCCAAACCATTTGCCGCATGTAGTTCAGTATTCGGCTTATAGCCAAACTGTACAGGGCAAAATCGAAACAAGCTTTACTCAAAGTTTTACGGTGCCTGTTTTGGGTGCAATTACTGCTACAATAACGATTGATTCGGTTCGCCTGGATTCAGTACAAGGATTACCTCACGGTATTACCTGGGCCAAAAACCCTAACATATTACCGGGTGGAGGATATGGTTGCACATCGTTTAGCGGTACAACCACAGATGGAGCCGGCACTTATAACCTAACACCTATTGGTATGGTATGGGCGCACTTATATGTTCCTGGTTTCGTTAATAAAGATACGTTCCAATACGGCCCGCTTGACAGGCTGCCTAATTACCGTGGTTATTTTGTGGTTGTCGATTCTCTAGCATCTTCTTTAACAGCATCCAATAACACCCGTACAAGTTGCGGAAGCGATACCGCAGGTTCGGCTACTATTAATCCGGCCGGAGGTTCACCAACCGATCCATATACTTATTTATGGAGCAACGGTGCTACAACTTACACCATTAGTAATGTTCCAACCGGAACTTATTATGCAACTGTAACATCGGGTATTGATACGCTTTATGATACTGTTAACATAGTTGGCGACCCAACTCCTATTGCTATAACCGTAACTGCGGATTCAGGTTCGCGCCATGGAACCGGTTTGGCTATTATATCAGTAACGGGCGGTGTTTCGCCTTATACTTATCGTTGGAATAACGGTGATACCACAAGCACCATTGATAGTTTAAATCCGGGCACTTACCGCGTTACGGTACGCGATTCGCTGGGATGCAGAGCCAATGATTCGGTTGTAATTGCTAACCTGGCTTTAGGTATAAATACACTGAACGAATTAAAAGCACAAATGAGCTTGTTCCCGAACCCGGTTAATGAGCAATTAAGTGTGGTGATTGAATCGCCGGTGGCGTTAAACGCGAAAATTGAAGCTGTTGACATTACCGGTAAGGTAGTTTACACAGTACCGGCTAACATTTCGAATACGCGCTACACCCAGGTTATTAATGTAAAACAATTTAGCCCTGGCATTTATATCCTTCAACTTACTTCAGATACTCAAAGCATTCATCAGCGTTTTGTGGTTACCCACTAAAAGCCCGATGCTTTAAATAAAAAAGCCCTTCTGCAAAACAGAAGGGCTTTTTTATTAGCCTTACTTAATAACTGTTGCCGAAAACGATTAAACTATAAGCCGTTTTTCTTTGCAACGTTTTCTAACATATCCTTACTCATTTTGGCAAGATCATATTGTGGTTTCCAACCCCAATCGTGTTGGGCAACGGAGTCATCCATACTTTGGGGCCAGCTATCGGCTATGGGCTGCCTGAAATCGGGTTTATAGGTAATAGTAAACTCCGGTATCGTTTTCTTTATCTCTTCGGCCAATTGCTTTGGCGAAAAGCTTATGCCTGAAAAATTATACCCCGAGCGGACCGTAATTTTTTCGGCCGGTGCCTCCATTAATGCAATGGTGCCACGTATAGCATCGGGCATATACATCATGGGCAGTATGGTATCTTCTTTTAAAAAGCATTCGTATTTTTTATTGGCTACTGCTTCAAAAAAAATATCTACCGCATAATCGGTGGTGCCGCCACCTGCTTTGGTTTTGTAGCTAATTAAACCGGGGTAACGCAGGCTTCGTACATCAAGCCCTTTTTTCTGAAAATACCAATCGCACCAACGCTCACCGGCCTGTTTCGAAATACCGTAAATTGTATTGGGTTCCATAACGGTATACTGCGGGGTATTAACTTTAGGTGTTGTTGGGCCAAAAACCGCCATGGTTGATGGAAAAAATAGCTTTTTAACGCCGGCCTCGGTACACACATCAAGAATGTTGCGCAGGCCCTTCATGTTAATGCGCCAAGCCAATTCGGGGTTCTTTTCGCCGGTGGCTGAAAGTATAGCCGCAAGATGGTAAATCTGTGTAACCTTAAAACGCTTAACACAGTCCATAAGGCCGTTTTTATACAACACATCAAGGCGCATAAATTCACCTTCTTTCATTTCGCCCGAGGGTTCCTTTAAATCGGTAGCAATAACCTGCTTATAAGTTTTGCGCAATGCAAGCACCAATTCAGACCCTATTTGTCCGCCGGCTCCGGTAACTAAAACTGTTTCTTCCATGGGGATGTTTTGGAAACGCTTATTTCATTTCAGCGCCAAATGTAAAAAGATTGAGGGAGTGGGGAAGCTTTGGCATAAATACAGATTTTGCCCAAAGCCCTCTTGCAAACAAAAATTATGTAACATATTTTAAAAATAGTGTAACGGTAGCGCCGGCTAACATGCTGACCTTTGTTTTGGATATGGAGCAAACCATAAACCCAAACAATGAAGCTCTACATAAAATACATGGTTTCTATTCGTTGTAAAATGATAGTGAAAGCCGAGTTAGAACAACTCGGGCTTCATTATGGCGCAGTAGACTTAGGTGAAGCCAATGTTAGAGAAGATGTGACCCTTGCCCAACGCGACCAGTTACGCAGTGCATTGCTAAAATCGGGACTGGTACTGATGGATGACAAAAAAAGTCTGTTGGTTGAAAGAGTAAAAGCGCTTATTGTGGAAATGATTCATTATGCCGATGAATTACCGCCCATAAAAAAGTCGATTTATATCAGTGAGAAGCTCAATTATGATTACACCTACCTGGCCAATCTTTTTAGCGAAGTAACCGGCATTACCCTTGAGCAATTTATTATAAACCACAAAATTGAGCGTGTAAAAGAGCTGCTTTTATACGATGCACTAAGCCTTACTGAAATAGCCAATAAACTTAACTACAGCAGTGTGGCCCATTTATCAAACCAGTTTAAAAAAATTACGGGCTTAACCCCTACTTATTATAGAAAACTAAAGCAAAGCAGGTTTGATGAACTTTAAAATATGGGAATGATGTAACACTTTTCCGCAATTGTGTAACAATTTAAACCGGTATACAACGAACTTTGTAACGCATGCGGCGAACCAATACCAGGCAATCCGCAGTAATTAAGCCTCAGAATTAAACATAAAAGAATATCGCTCACCATTAAAAAAAATATTATGGATACCACTGAACTAGAAAATACGCCGAAAAAGGATGGAGAAATTCCTAAAGGTTCCCCGCATATTATTGTTGAATTAATAGAATATGAACACAACGCAGTTGTAAGCAAATCTATTATGAAAAGGGCTACCGGTAGCATTAACGCAATGTCGTTTGATACAGGTGAAGGATTGAATGAAAGAACCTCTCCGTTTGATACCTACGCCCAGGTAATTGAGGGAGACGCGATTGTGGTTGTTGCCGGAAAAGAAACCAAACTGATTGCGGGTCAGGGAATTGTGATACCGGCGCACAAACCAAACCATATAAAACCCAATGGCAGGTTTAAAATGCTTTTAACCGTTATTAAAAGCGGTTACGAAGATTAATAAGCCTAGTTTATTTTGAAATTGATACTGCCATATTGTTTTGCTAGTACGGCATAATTTATGAACGTAGTTGAATGCTATGTTTAAGACCTTCCTATTCCTTTTTATGTTTTCGATTTGTGCGGAAACATTTTCTCAAACAGCCATACAAAACCCTTCGCTTTTTAGCTCTAGTTTTATATACCTGCCACGTGCATCCAACGGTTTATGGTCTCTGCATTACGTACCGGTAAAGTATGGTATGCAGGAAAGTGACGCCCAAAAAAGAACTGAAGATTACCAATATACACATAACGGTGATGACATGAAGGGTGCCGAGGGCATACTTAACGGAGATGAATTGGGTGCCAACTGGCTTAAAAATTTTGACTTCGGGAAATTTGCCAGTGTTGTTTTAGAAATGAGCGGAGACTCGAACGGCCATGTAAAAGGAGGATTTGTATGGAGCAGCAAACTGATTTTTTTCAAAGTAATTAACAAGAGAAAAATAGGCTGGGGTGAATCCAGGGGCGGATAACTTAAACCCTAAAATGCACCTTATTTTCGCACACCCGGGTTGCAATACACTTGCATAAAAAGGTCATAAATGGTTTACACAAGGCATTTTTGTAATCAATTGTTTTTCAATTAATTACAAGCTTTTTTGAAAAAAGATGGTTTACAGTTTTCAATTTTGTACACCATTTTTATCATGCCCTTGCTATGTGGCTTTTAGACCAACTAAACACGCTAAATCTGTCGTTTTTTGATGAGCCGGAAAGAGGCCATTTGCCATTTTTATATGTGGTGACAAAGGTTTTGGGTTAAGTAAAGAGATGTGGTGCTGTCAATTATCTCATAATTCATATTTTAGCCACAGCCTTTCGGTTAAAATGAAGGGCCCATCAAACCAGCCACATGCAGAAAAGACTTTTGCCCCATTTAGCCGCAGTGCTCATTTTTGCGCTGCTTACCGTAGTTTATTTCCTCCCCTATTTTCGGGGTATGACCCTTAACCAGGGTGATGTTACCCAATGGGAGGGCATGAGCAAAGAAATAGCTGATTGGAACAAAATACACCCCAATGACCCAGCCCTTTGGACAGACGCCATGTTTGGCGGTATGCCAGCCGTGCAGATTTCGCTAAGCTTTACGGGTAATTTTGTAAGCAAGGTATTTCAGGCTGTGGGCGTAGTGTTCCCGTATTCTTCATCGTATATGTTTATGATGTTTATTGGGTTTTACATCTTTTTGCTTTGCCTGGATGTTAGCCCCTGGCTGGCTATTGCGGGAGCAATAGCCTATGGGTTATCGTCCTTTACAATTATATCGATTGAGGCCGGGCACAATACCAAGGTTCAGGCTATGAGTTTAATTGCACCCGTTATAGGTGGGGTAATACTAGCTTATCGAAAGAACATATTGCTGGGAGCAGCCATTACCGCGCTGTTTCTAAGTATGACCATTGACTCGAACCACATACAAATAGCGTACTACCTGTTAATTGTGCTAGGTGGCCTGGCAGTGTTTTACTTCGGGCTTGATATTAAAGAGAAACGCGTTGCCCATTTCTTTAAGGCTTCGGCGGTTTTAGTTGTAGCCGGGCTACTTGCTTTGCTTCCCAACTTTGCCAACTTATGGAGTACCCAGGAGTATGCTAAGGACACCATGCGCGGTGGCTCATCGGAACTAACCCAAAAGAAGGTTCAGGCCAAAGGCGGTGGATTAGATATTGAATATGCAGGCCGCTGGAGCTATGGCCTGATGGATGGCGAAATACTTTCGCTTTTGATACCGGATATTAAGGGAGGTTCATCGGGAGGGGCCTTGGATGAGGGCTCGGATACCTATAAAGAGATGATAAGCAAAGGTGTGCCTGAAGCCCAGGCACAGCGCTATATAAAACAACTACCACTGTATTGGGGCACACAACCTTTTACATCGGGCCCGGTTTATTTTGGGGCTGCCATTGTGTTTCTGTTTTTATTTAGCATGCTTATTGTTCGCAACCCGGTTAAATGGGTATTGCTAGGGCTTACCATTTTTTCAATATTGTTAGGCGCGGGATATCATACCCCGTTGTTTAAACTGTTGTTTACTTACCTGCCGTTTTTCAATAAATTCAGAACACCATCAATGGCATTGATTATTGCACAGCTGGCAATGCCGGCGGTAGCTTTACTGGGCTTAAACGAATTACTAACCGGTAACTTAAAGCAGGATGAACTAATTAAGAAGTTAAAAATAGCCGGTGGCATTACGGCGGGGATAGTGCTGGTGTTTGGCGTATTAGGTGGTATGCTTTTCAGTTTCGGCAGCGAAGGTGATAAGCAATATTACGATGCTAACCAGGGTTGGCTGATTGATGTAATAAAGAAGGACCGGGCAAGTTTATTGCGGGCTGATGCATTCCGCTCACTGTTTTTTATAGTAGCAGCGTTTGCACTGGTTTGGTTTTTTGTGCAGAAAAAGCTTTCTAAATCGCTTTTAATTGGCGGCTTAACCCTGGTGTTTTTAATAGATGGCTGGATGGTTTCGAAACGCTATTTGAACGCCGATAACTTTGTTGAAGTTACCAAATACCAAAGTAACCATACACCGACACAAGCAGACCTACAGATTTTACAGGATAAAGACCCTGACTACCGGGTATTTAATTTAACCAGAGACCCTTTTAATGATGCTATGACATCGTACTATCACAAATCGATTGGTGGTTACCACCCTGCCAAACTGATACGTTACCAGGATTTGATAGAAAACCAGATATCGAAAAACAATGTGAATGTTTTGCGCATGCTTAACACCAAGTATGTTATTACAGAAGGGCAAAACAAAGAGCAACGAGTAGTGCCGCTACATGCTTGTGGCAACGCATGGTTTGTTAGAAATATACAGTGGGCCAAAAACGCCGATGAGGAAATGGCCGGCCTTACGAACTTCGAGCCGTCAACAACTGCTGTTGTTGATGAGCGTTATAAAAAAGATGTACCCGATAATGCTATAGGAAGTGATTCATCCGCGGTGATAAAATTGAAGGAATACACGCCTAATAAACTTACCTACGCGTATACTTCTACTACAAATCAGTTAGCTGTATTTTCCGAGATATTTTACGATGGCAAAAAAGGATGGAGCGCATACATAGATGGCAAGTTGGTTCCTCATTTCAGGGCCGATTATGTTTTAAGGGCGATGGCATTACCTGCAGGCGCGCACCTTGTTGAGTTTAAGTTTGAACCCGAAAGCATTGTATTGGGCAATAAAGTGGCGTATGCGGGGTCGTTTATTCTGTTTGCTTTTGTATTAGGCACACTTGGCTTTGCCGGTTACCGCACCGTGAAGCAAATAGAAGCCGAGCCAAAACCAGAACCCAAACCGGCCGCACCTACAACCGCTTCAAAACCGGGTAAAAAGAAGTGAGTAAAAAGGTTTTAATATTTACTTATTACTGGCCCCCTGCCGGAGGGGTTGCTGTGCAACGATTTCTTAAATTCTCGAAGTTTTTACCTGAGTTTGGCTGGGAGCCAATAATCATAACAGTAGATAATGGCAGTTATCCTTATAACGATGAATCGCTGCTAAAGGAAATTGCTCCGTCACTAAGGGTTTACAGAACTAAAACTTTTGAGCCATTTGAGTTCTATAATTTGCTTCGCGGAAAAAAGGGTAAAAGCATGCCATTGGTAACGGTAGGAGCTAATAAACACAAAACTTTTTTCCAGGCACTGACTGAGTACATAAGGGCCAATTTTTTTATACCCGATGCCCGCAAAGGTTGGGTGCCTTATGCGGTGAAGCAGGCAGAAGAAATTTTGCGTAGCGAAAAGATTGATGCCATTATTACAACCGGTCCGCCACATTCGGCACATTTGATAGGATTAAGATTGAAAGAAAAATTTGATATTAAATGGCTTGCCGATTTTCGTGATCCGTGGACAGGTATTGTTTACAACGAGATGTTACCCAGAACGGAAGCCACTAAGCAAAAAGATAGGGATTTAGAAACCGCTGTATTAAAAACCGCTGACCAGGCGGTTGTAATAAGCCCGGGTATGAAGGAACAATTTGAAGACCGGGCAAAGAAAATTGATGTGATTTTAAACGGTTATGATGAAGACAATTTCTTGCCTGATAAAGACTCATTAACTGCAGCAAAAAACCAAGAAGACTCTTTCACGATTTGCTACATCGGCAATTTAATGGCTAGTCAAAACCCCACCAACTTGTGGAAAGCAATTGCAGAGTTAAGGAAAACAAGTGCGGCTAAAATAAAATTAGGTTTTACAGGTAGAGTTGATACTGAAATTCAAAACAGCATAGCTGCCGAAGGTTTAAATGACATAACCACCTACAATCCTTTTACAGATCAACAAACGGCAATTAATTTAACGCGGCGTGCATCGCTACTGCTCTTCGCTATTTTTAACCTGCCTAATACAAGGCTGGTTATTACCGGTAAAATATTTGAATACCTGGCTTCGTGTAGCGAAATAATTGCCTTTGGTGACACCGCGGGGGATGCCTCGGCAATTTTAAACAGCGTTGGCCGAAAACCCATGGTAGGTTTTACTGATTATGCCGAAACCCTGAACCAGTTGCAAAATGCATATACCTATTGGCAGCAAAATGGCCGCGCTTTTAAATACACCGACCGCCGATTTGAAGTATTTACCCGACGTAACCAGGCCTCATCGCTGGCAACACTTTTGAATAACCTTTAAATCAATCGCGTTTATCCCGGGTCTACTTCTCATTTCAATTTGGAGAAAATATTTTGATTAATAGTTCATTTCATGTTACTTTCATTAGCAATAAGTAACACATCTTCAATACAATTTTTAGCAGCATGCATCAATGGCCGGGCTTAAAAACATTTGTTACGCTGCTTATGTTGTTGGCATTGCACGCAAGCATAAGGGCACAGGTAGCATATCATAATTTCAATAGCAACGACGGCTTGCCAAGTAACGAGGTTTACTGTGTTAGCCAGGATCGCGAAGGGTTTTTATGGTTTGGCACAGACCATGGAATAGTTAGATATAACGGTTACAACTTCAAAACATACACTACCGCCGATGGATTAACGGACAATACCATACTAGACATAAAAGGAGATGAGGATAACCAGATTTGGGCCATAACCTTATCAGGAGGCATGTGCTATTTTGATGGCAGAAAATTTATGCCGCATCCCAATAATGATACTATTAAAAAGCTATTCAACAAAGGCATCCCTACTTCGTGCGAAATATTACATAATAAACAAGTATGGCTTGGCTTTATAGAACGAGGTATTGCAAAAATTGACACCAACAAAGCAGTATTTTATGCCGCCGTGAACAGGCATTTAACAGGGGACACCATTTCACATCTCTACAACGATACCGTTAACGTATATGTAGTACGCCTAAACAACTCAAAATATATATACACTACCCTTCTTGTATTTAAGCTGCCTCCAATACCTGATTCAAATGTAAAATCCATTGAAGTGTACCACGTGCATTTCAATTGTCTGCCGCTTAATGAACTTAATGCAAACCTGTTGTGCCTTGATCACAAAAACATAATTTTAAGCAAGGGTAATTAACTGGTACATATAGATAGCCTTAAACAGGTCCACCCATATATCTATCCCGGGTATAATCCAATTCTCAAATTAAAGCAAACCGATGATCAGAAAATATGGATGCTTCAAAAAAACAATGCCGGCTATTCTGTTCAAATAAAAAATAGCCGTATTAACTTTCTTGATTCGTTGAGTTTCATCAGTAATGCATCGAACGTGCTGCAAGACCACCAGGGCAACTATTGGATTACTACATTAGACCAGGGCATATTTATGTGCCCCAGCGAAAAAATAAGAATATATAACCATCCGGATTTACCCCGGCAGGCTAAGCTGTCTTGCATCAACAGCGATTATAATAATTTGTACGTAGGCCTGCCCGAGGGTAAATTGCTTAAAATAGATAAGCAGTTCAACTCCTCCATTTACAACGAAGGTGCAGGGAAAAGTGCTGCGGCACCCACAAGTATAACCTTCAAATTAAACAATGAACCCGAAACCAATCTTGATCCGCAATTTGATTGGCACCGTAGCGCGAACCTCTTTCGCACAAAAATTTTGCAAATAAATGAGCGCAATTTTTTGCTAGGTACCCCCGCGGGGATTGAGTTACTCAGTAATGAAAAAAAGGTGCTTTTTATGTCGTGGGTATCGGGGTTTTCAAAGCGCGTTACCGAAATATGCAGGATATCATCAAAAAAATATATCATCGGAACTTTTAGCGGGCTTTATTACTATGAGCCCGATGAAAATAACAAGATAACGGAGGAGCCTTTCTTTAAAAATACGCGCATTACCTCCGCCCAAATCAGGCATGAAAACTTTTTTGGCATTGCAACGAGAGGCATGGGTATCGTTCTACGTATTAATAATACTTTCTACACAATAGATGAGCACCGGGGCCTAATTAGCAATCTCACCGAAGATCTGCATTTTGAAAACGACTCAGTACTTTGGGCGGCCAGTTTTAAAGGGATATCAAAAGTATATTTTCGAGTTGATAACGGTGAGCTTGTTACCCGGGTTAAAAACTACACCAAAGAAGATGGTTTATGTAGTAACCAGGTGAACGGAATTACCGGCTTTAATGGTTGCATTTGGCTGGTTACTAACGAAGGATTGTGTTATTTCAGGCCACAAGACCTTTCAGAAAGCACAGCAATAATTCCGTTGTACTTTGGCAATATAACCGTAAACGGCCAAAAGCATCCGACCGATAGCCTGGTTTTAAATCATGATGAGAATAATGTTTTTATAGAATTTAATGCCATTTACTATAAAGCTATTCAGGGCATACAATATAAAGTGCGCCTTAACGGTATTGGACCATGGAAGTATACTAACCTCAACTATATTCAGTACTATAGCTTGCCACCAGGTAAATACAGATTTGAAGTAGCCGCTGAAGATATGGATGGGAAATACCGTTCAGATGTGCATACCTTAAGCTTTACCATTAAGCCTCGCTTTGTTGACACTGCGTTATTCAAAATTGTTTTGGGCGTATGTGTACTTATCATTCTGGCAATTATCATTTCATCAATTTTTAGTTATCAAAAGCTTAAGGCTACCAATGTTATTAAGCTTTTACAAGCAGAATTTAAAGCGCTGAGCTACCAGATAAACCCCCACTTTATTTTTAATGTGCTCAATTCCATTCAATATTACATTTTGAAAAAAGATACTGATAATGCGGTACACTTATTAGGGTCTTTTTCGTTATTGATACGCAGGATAGTTAATAATTCGAGGCAGCAATACATTAGTATTATAGAAGAAGTAGAATGTTTGCGTGAGTACCTGGACCTGGAAAAAATGCGGTTGGATAATAAATTTGAGTACAGCATTAATATTGACCGGAGCATTCAGGTCGAAGACAAGAACATATTGCCCATGATAATTCAGCCGTTAGTAGAAAATAGTATCTGGCATGGCATTGTTCCATCGTTAAAACCAGGTGTTATTAGTGTGCAGTTTAAAAAAGAGAACGGTGCTGTTGTGTGCACTGTAGAAGATAATGGCATAGGCATTAACGCAACATTAGAAAAGAAAGATAAAAATCAGAATAACCTTTCCATGGCTATGGAAAATGTTCGCGAGCGGCTTAAAATTATTGGTGAGTTAAACGATAGCAGTTGGGAGATAAGAACCTTAGATAAATCTGTAGCTGACTCTTCGGTAACAGGGACTATCGTGACCATTGTATTTCCGGTAGTAAAAAAGTAATTATGAAAATGATTAACTGTGCAATTATTGAAGACGAGCCTTTGGGAGCTAAGGGTATGCAGGCGTTATTGAAAAACAATCATCCTAATTTTGTTGTAACCGCTTTTGCGAGAACTATTGAAGAAACCAAGTCTGTATTATCAGATAAAACAATATCGTTATTTTTTGCAGATGTGGAGTTACTGGACGGCAATATCTTCGAGGTTCTAAAAGAGTCGCACCTTGAGAAAAGCCAGTACATTATTTTTACTACAGCTTATGAAGAATTCGGAGCGAAGGCTTTCAACTATCCTGCACTTCATTACCTGTTGAAACCGATTAACCCGGCTGAACTAGCCAAAGCTGTTAACCGCTATTTGGAAGTTTCCGGTAATGGCAAAAACGCAAGTGATAAAACCGAAGCACAGCACCCCATCGCTGAATTGGGAGCAAATAAGCTGGTTTTGCCAACTCAAAATGGAACTTCGTTTATTGATATCAATACGATTATCAGGATTCAGTCGTCCAATAAATATTCGGTGGTTTTTACCACAGATAAACTACAGCACATAGTTTCTAAACCACTGACCAGGTTTGAGGAAGTGTTGGAGCATAAAGGCTTTTTGCGCGCGCACGATAGCCACCTTGTGAATGTGGAGCACATTAAAGCATACATAAAAGGCAAAGGGGGCGAGCTGGTGATGATAGATTCCAGCCACGTGCCGGTATCGGCGCGACGTAAAGAAGCGCTGTCCGCAATTTTAAAGAGTATTATTTAGGCATTGCACCGATTTGGCCCGAATATCTATCACCTGAAATTGCTTTCAAAAGCACACTTACCCCTTTTAGTGCTACAGCTACCCCAATCAAAAGAACGCTTGCGAAATTTAAAAAAGGGTCTCGAAAACAGTTACGATATTTACTATATAAGGGTGGAAGGATTGGATTAAGCCCCTAAAGATTTTAAATGTTTTGCTGACATTTAGCATGGATGCACTCTCATATTTCTGAGGTGCTCCATGTTTTTTTTGTACCTAATAATACCTTATTCCAATAAAAAAGCCCTCTCATCTGAGAGGGCTTTAATTTTAAGATGGGTGGCCTATGGGGGTCGAACCCACGACCTGCGGTACCACAAACCGCTGCTCTAACCAACTGAGCTAAGACCACCGTATTTCGGCGCAAAAATAATCATCTATAGCAAATACTGAAATAGAAAGTTATAATTCAAAAAGAAATAAGGACATAAAATAGTCAATTAGCTATTTCTCGGGTTCTACTTTTAGGGTAAACTCTCTTTCCTTACCGTTAAATGGCGATTTTACCAAAGCCCCGTTTTTGTCTATCAACTCCAATTTAACCGTTGATTTGCCAAGTGATAAACCTTCGATGATGTATGGCTCCCATTTGGTAAGCGTAAACTCATTACCATTAATGGTAGCTTTCACTTTATAACCGGCAGGCGATAAATCGCAATTAACCAGGTAAAAATCGAGCATAACTCTACCTGTTTCCTTAGCGCCTATATACTCACCCTTGGGTCGGCTTAAAAAAACATGGGGCGCTTTTGCATCAAAATCGCTTTTAGTATCGGCACCTACGTTAAACTCTTTAAGGATATATGATTTCTTGTGCTTTAAACTTTCGTGATAAGAGCGGGAAAGAAATGCCAACAGCACATGGTGGCCGGGTTTCATATCAGCAGCAATAGAAGGGCTATATGACGCCGCATATGGTGCATCATCCATAATAAAGTGAATATGCTGCCCTTTGGCTGAGTTAGCACACATCTTTTGGTCAGCATCGGGGGTTTGCATACCCAGGGTATAGTTCTTCACGTCGAACTTAAAGGTGTCGCTACCGGCAGGTAAGGTTGCACCATTAGCAGGTGAAACAAGACTTAATTCGGCATCAGGGTAATCGGGCGAACCTTTTACTTCGAACAACTTAAGCCCATTCTTTTCCTGCAAGGGCTTATCATTTTGAAAAGAAAGGCCCATAAATGCAACGCAGGCAACAACTGCCACCAGAGTGAATCCAAATTTTTTGTTCATGTGTTTCATATTTGGTGGTAAAGCTATCATTATTTCTACTTTTGGGTTGTTAAGACTTAACCAGCTTTAATTAAGAAAATATTATGCCAAAAGGGGTCATTTAATCCGCTAAACAGGTAGCTACCAGCCATGTTCAATTTTAATAAACTTGCCAGCCTTCAAATATTTCAATTACTCAGGTATTCGGCCTTTGTATTTATAGGTATTGGGTTTGCAAAGCTGCGGTTATCGCAAACCGAGATTGGCCAGTTTGAGACCTTTATAATGGTTAGTGGCATGGTCAGCTTTTTTTGGGTGAGTGGCGTTATCAATTCCATGCTGGCTATTTATCCCAAAAAAAGCGCAGAGGAACAAAAACAAATTTTGCTGGGTACTTTTCTTTCGCTTAGCCTGTTCAGTTTAATTGCCGGCGCATTTCTTTATTTCTTTTCGCAAAACGTTTTAGCCTTTCTGCACAAGCAAAGCGGAAATCATCTTATAGTCCTCTCAATTATCTATTTGCTGCTAAGCGGACCGTCTTTTGTTGTTGAGTATGTTCTGTTTTTGAATAACAAAAAAAACACCATTATAATTTATGGTGCAGTAAGCGCTTTGTTAGCCACTTGTTTAGCATTAGTTCCGGCGTTGCTACATTGTAATATTGAATATTCAATGCTTGGCTTAGTTGTGCTGGCAGGATTAAAATTGATTTATACGCTTTTCGTGCTTCAACAATTTGCCACATTAAAACCAAATGCAAGTGCACTTACAAAAGCAGTTACCGAAAATCTGAAACTATCGGCGCCACTTATCGCTTCTATTTTTGTAAGCGGCTCGGCTGAATATATTGACGGATTGATAGTAAAATCGAAGTTTGATGACATGTTTTTTGCGGTATATCGTTACGGGGCTAAGGAACTACCGGTGTTGCTGATTGTAGCAAATACATTTAGCACTGCCATGATTCCCTCGATAGCTGCTAACCTTGAGGATGGGTTAAAAGAGTTAAAGGAAAAATCGGCACGTATGATGCACATCTTCTTTCCGCTCACCATTGTCTTGCTGCCTTTAAGCCCGTATCTGTTTAAGTATGTGTTTAACGAAAGTTTTATTTACAGCTCTCTTATCTTCAATATATACCTTCTGCTAGCCATACCGAGGGTTTTGTTTCCTCAAACTGTTTTGACCGGTATGCAAAAGAACCCATTCCTGCTTCTATCATCTATTCTTGAAATTATCATCAATGTTTCACTCAGCATTTACCTTGCAGGGATAATGGGATTACCCGGCATAGCAATTGGAACCTTTGTTGCCTACTTATTTGATAAATTATTTTTGATGGCCGTTAACCGGTTTTATTTTGGCATACCTGTGTCAAAATACGTGCGACTAACACCGTACTTTGTATACGTAGTTTTGACCTTTGTATCGTTTTTTTGTAGCCTACAAGTACTTAAAAACATTTGATTTTTAAGGTTCATTTTTGTGTTATAATGGTTTGATTACCAATTTATTATAACTACCCTAAAACTTTGACTAAAATCATGAAACTTTTTGAAAGAAGAGGGCGTAAAGCCATGTATTGAATCTGCCTCAAAAGACGAAATATGAAAACCTTCTTTACCATTTTAGCCGCTACCCTGATAAGTAACTTTGCAACAGCAAAAACTTATACCTTAAGTTCGGGTAAATGGACAGATGCTAAAGTTTGGAATAACGATTACCCCGGTACCACCATAAAAGCCGAAGATGTGGTAATTATTGCGGGACAGGTTACTATGAACACCGGCATTGTTGTTGAAGGAAGCTTAACCGTAAACAAAGGCGCTTTTATGGTGGGCATGAAAGACCTGGTAATTTCTAAATCGGGCAGATTTACAAATAATGGCAATACGGTAATGAACCGGATTGTAAATGAAGGCACTATTAATAATAACCTGATTATGGAGGCCATGAACGATGTTGACAATAAAGGCCTGATTGAAAACAACAACAACATGGTAGCGGGTAATAACCTCGAAAATTTTGGAGGTACTGCCAAGGGGAACAATGGTGCTTATTTTGTAAACAACAACTTATTCACTTCGCCGGCTGCTAAATTTGGTGGTGAGGTAAAAGTATTTTATGGTAATGAAGTGCAACATTCGCAGGAAACTGTAAAAGCTACCTCGTTGTTTTTAAATGCTGCGTTTAAGGCTAATAGTGGTGTAGTATTAAACATTTCGAACCCCGAAATGCTTGGCATTACGGCTTACAAGATTGAGAAAAGCCTTGATGGCAACAATTATACTTTGCTTGAAACGATTGCCAATGATAATGCCACAGTAAATTTTACCGATACCAAATTGAGCAATAGCCTTACCTATTACAGAATTAAAGCAATAAATGCAAAGGGCGAAGAAATAGTGTTGCCGGTGGCAACCGTTAAAACGCCGGAATCAGCAACCGCATATACCCTGGTCAACTAGCATTAAAATATACCAACACTAACCAAAGCAGCGGACCTCAAGGTCCGCTTTTTTTATTTACTCAACCCCGAATTTCATCTTTACAAGCTTGCTAAACATACGCGTGCTCTGTTTATTCTCATCCCAAAAATAATTGGCTACAAGCTGGTTGCTAATAAAAGACTGTGCCGCCTCGTAATCTGCCAAAGTATCAATATGGGCAATTGCCGAGGTATAAGCCTCGGTATTGCCTTTAAATAATTCGTTCAACAAAACAAATTTTTTATTGAGGTCAATCAATTCCTTCAGTGGTTTTGAAGCCAGCTTTTTGTGAATCTCAGCAGTAGATGAAGTTTTTAATTTTTCGTTGAGAGATCCGCCGGATTTGATGCTATCATTAATACTTGATGAAGGCGTTTGAAGCACTTGTTCAACTTTCCGTTCAACCTTAACTTCGGCTTTTGCGGTTATAATTTTTTCTTCTTTGGCAATCACAGCTTCCACCTTCTTTGTAGGTTCGACCACCTTATTGCCTGGCACTTCCTCTTTTATCAGTAAATCTTCGTTTGGGCGAATAACCGACCTTTTAGTTAGTATTGGGGAGTCATTTTCAGCTTCCTTTTTATGGGTGGCAGGAGTATCAATTTCATCGTACAAGTCGCGTAAGTGCTGCATCAACAGGTCCCGTTCTAACTTAGAAATAGCCGGGAATACCGGGTTTTCAATTGCCTTGTTAATTTTATCGAGTAAATCAGATATTTTTGACGATTTCATTGTAAGCAGATTTTAAACAAACCTATGGCAAAAAGCGCGTTGACTGCCACCGAGTTTTAAACACTATATCATTGAATTAACGCAATTTTGAGCGCTTTAATATGCTTAACCCTATTGATAAAGTAATAGCCTTGCCGGCAAGGCACACTAATTATGTTTGTAGAACCAACCAGAGGAAAGGAAAGAAACGGGTGGATAGAAGTAATATGCGGGTCTATGTTTTCGGGTAAAACCGAGGAGTTGATTCGTAGGTTAAAGCGTGCTCAAATAGCTAACCGTAAGGTTGAAATTTTTAAGCCCGCCATTGATATTAGGTACGATGAGGTGAAGGTGGTTTCGCATGATGCCAATGCTATACACTCTACGCCCATTGAACATTCAAGCAGCTTGCTGCTATTATCGGATGGAATAGAGGTTGTTGGTATTGACGAGGCACAGTTTATGGATGCTTCGCTACCCGAAACGTGCGAAAAACTGGCTAAAAAAGGCATGCGCGTAATTATAGCGGGACTTGACATGGATTTTGAGGGACATCCGTTTGGGCCTATGCCCGCTTTGCTTAGCGTAGCTGACTATATTACCAAAGTGCATGCTATTTGCATGAAGTGCGGCGATATTGCCCATTTTTCGTACCGCAGGGGTAAAGAAAAAAGCAGGATACTACTGGGAGAAAAAGATGTGTACGAGCCGCGATGCCGAAGCTGCTTTTACAAAGGCGATGATATTTAATACAAATTGAAAGGGCTAATTGGTGCTTTTACTGGCAAATTTGTCATAGTAATGTAAAAAAACGATAGATGCCTGAATCTACGCGGCTTATTTGCCGAAATTATCGTCTTTTCCTTTGAAACTACTCTTTTTTTAGTTTCATTTGCCCTTCTGATAAACTAAACGTTATCCAAAGACTAAATTTCTTAACCCTTAAATTGAATTAAAATAGCCATGAAAAATTTACTTACGCTATTTCTCACAGCATTAACAGCCCTAAGTTTTGCGCAGCAGTCATTTACAGGACAGCCTAAGCAATACAAAATGTTGCCTAACTCTGTAAAACCATCTGCTGTACATAAAGGCACAGCATCGGTTTCTCGTGCTGGTGCTGCTTGCGATACATCTGATGTTTTGGATTATAACACCTATAATGAGGTTTTCGCCAATAACCAGCAAATATCTTATAACGGTAGCTGGAACTCATCAACTCCACAGCCTTACGGCCAGGAAATAAACTCAGCCCTGATTACTATTAACAGCGCTGACAACCAAATATACAGCTACGCCGTTCAGGCATTTGATACGCTGGCTTTTGCAAATTATGGAAATTCAAGCCAATACTCAATGTCTCGTGGTTCAAGCACAGTTACCCTGGATTCTGTTGGTATGTTTATCGGTGTTGCAGCCGATGATACTTCATCAACAGGTGCATTGGTAAATGATAGCCTTGTAATCAGTATCTATAGTGTTACCGCAGGAACCGTTTCTGCTTCTCCTGTTTCTCACCAAACATATGCCGGCCACGATGGGTTAGCACAGTTTGTTGTAGGTACTCAACCAGGTTTCTTAAGATATGCCCAGGTTACAGTGGGCCAAACTTTTGGTTTAGGCCAGGGTTTTGCTGTTGGTATCCAGTTCTATAGCGGCGATACTTCTTCGCACTGTATTTTGGCTTATAGCTATGCTGACTCTTGCGGAACTATTACTTTCCAAGGTAACCAATACACTTCTCCT
>CAIOTH010000088.1 GCA_903861145.1 uncultured Bacteroidota bacterium
TGCATCTTCCGATCCATCGCACGTATTCAAAGGATTAAGAATGGCCGGCCGTACCGGTGGAGAAATTATAGAAGTATTAAACCTAAAGGTTGTAAAAGTGATGGCTGAAGAGAACATCTTGCTTATTAAAGGAGCAGTTCCCGGTGCAATAGGTGGATACGTAATTATTGAAGGGTAGTTTGAAGGAAACTTCAAATCCTGATAAAGGAAAGTGAAAAGAGGCCCGGTTTACCGGGCCTTTTTCATTTTATGCAACTACCAGTTTTGGAATCGAAGTAGCTACCAAAATGGAATTGTTGAATGTAATTCCATCCCTGAAACTACGGAAAGGAGCCGAGCGTATCACCGGAAAACTAATATAAAGTAATAATAGATTTAATAAGAGTGCAATCACCTCTAATGCCTTTGATTGCGACTTGCGACATAACCGGGTAATCACAAATGTTACCAGGCAAATTAATGCCATTAAAACTATTTCGGCTATTAATAAAAGGTCAACCAGGCCGCCAATATCTGGATGCCCGCTGGCGAACGTTAGTGCTGGTACTAATAAAACCAGCAGCGTGAATATTCTCTTAACGCTTAAATTTGGATAGGCTAATCGAAGTTCAGTTAATAGTTTATCCATATGCTATATTACTAAAGAAGAATGAATTATTTGAACCAGACAGATAGCCGACATTTATATAGTTAAGGTCGACCTGCGAGGTCAATTCGTTACAAACGGAAATATCGTTATTAGATTGAGATGATGTGCTAGGTGATGGACCGTCTGTGGTCAATGTCTGGAAAGTAATATAAGCATAAACGCTATTTAGCGCTCAATACCTTTTCAGTGGCCCGTGCATCAATACTTTTGTAGGTAGAAGTATTACAGGCTTTACAATAATATTTTTGGTAGTAGTACTTCCCCGAACTTAAAATACACATAAACTTCTCATAAAAAGTGCGATGCATCCTTTTGGTATTATGCGTTCCGCAATCTTTACATGGCACTGGGGGGGCCAATCGCGTTTTTGGTTTCTCTCTGTAAAGTGCTGCCATGTTACAAGTTAAGCTTTGTAATTCAAACCGGTCTCAGTACTGAAGGATTTTATTAAAATTAACCCAAGGTTAATTCTTATGCACCTTAATTGTACCAAAGCTATTAAATTTAGTTACATAATCCAACAAAAGCGTTGTATTAAGTTACACCCATTCAAAACCGGGTGTGGATTTAATTGCCCAGTGCAATATACGGCTATGATAGTGCTATAGTTACAGCTACATACCTGTTAAAATTTTCAAGCTGCATTTAACTAATTCGCCCATTGTGCGGGCGGCAATGAATGTCTCATTTTTGTAATGATCGGCCAGTTCCTTGCCTAATTGACGTACCTTTTCTGCCGATGAAATCGTGTCGCGGGCCATAACATCGGTTAAATGGTTTAACCTGAAGTGCGAAGAAATACTCCGCCTGGCAATTAATGTCCGTTCCTCCTTTTGGTATTGTCTGATGGTTTCAGGGGTAAGCAGTTTTAGCGTCAGCTGCACCAATTCAACATTCTCTTTAAAAAACTGCGGTAAATAAAGCGTCTTTCTCCCCTCGTAACTTTGCTGGTCAAAATCTATGGGTCTTATCCTAAACTGCACCTCTTCAAAATCGGGCGTAATGTCAAACACGTAGTTGTACGAACGCATGTCTCCCAGCAACCTTACAAAACAGCGCTCATTAAACTTTACAAACTCTTTGGCAACGCGCACTTTGTTAAACTCCGGGTTTTCCAGGTACGAATGTATAAACTGGTCGCCGGGTATACCCGCAATATGCTCTTCAACCAGCGTATGGTCATCAACAAAGTAGTTAATCCGCGCCGGCGAAAGTATATGCTCCAGTTCCAGGCCATAAATACGCGATGCATCTGCCTGTTTAATATAGAAATAGTCGTAGTTATCGTTAAAGTCGTTTACAATCTTAATTCTAAACGGGTTCGAATTGCCAAAGGTGCAATAATCAATCCGCTCAACATGCAGGTGGGTATGTACCGATGCATCGCCCCCGCTTCTTAATATAGAGTATATCTGTTTTAGCCCTTCGTGTATGTGGGTCAGGTCGTTTTGGGCGTAAAGTGCCGCTTCCCAAAGTGTATCGTTTCCGTTTTTATCGCGTATGGCAATGGCGCCGCTAAAGTGCTTCAGGTCGGCATAAGTAACGGGTAATTCAATTTCCCGCCGGTTTTCGGCCAGGTACCACTGTAGTTCCTTATTTACGGGGTATATGTTTTTCTTCTTGGTAATGACTTGTTGCGTGTAGTTTTTCGGCTTTTTCATGCATACTGGCTTTGGCAGCGTATTTTTTTAAGGGAAATATTTGTAACTCTGTTGATAAAGTCTATTTTTGCGTTCCCTTTTTGGGGAAGGTGTATTATACCGAATAAATTTTTGAATTATGAAGGTAAAAGTTTTAAGCAAAGACGGTGCAGAAACAGGGAGAGAGTTAAATCTTTCCGATGATATTTTTGGTATTGAGCCTAACGACCATGCAGTGTATTTAACTGTTAAGTCATACTTAGCTGCTCAACGTCAGGGAACTCACAAAACAAAAGAAAAGTGGGAAGTTTCTCGTACAACTAAAAAAGCATTCCGTCAAAAGGGAACAGGTGGTGCCCGTCGTGGTTCAATGAAATCGCCGTTGGTTAAAGGTGGTGGCCGTGCTTTCGGTCCTAAACCTCACTCTTACGATATTAAGATTAACAAGAAGGTAAAAGATATCGCTAAAAAAAGCGCTCTTACTTATAAGGTAAAGGAAAACAACCTGATAGTGGTTGAAAACTTTGAAATGGCCGCTCCAAAAACAAAAGATTTTGTAGCAGTATTAAAAGGCCTTAACCTAACAGGTACAAAAAGCGTATTTGTGGTTGAGGGAGCCGAAAAGAATACCTTGCTTTCAGCACGTAACGTTCCTTCGGTTTCAATTACCGAGGTAAACCACCTTAACATTTACGATATTATGAATTGCAAAAAGCTTGTATTAAGCGAAGCTGCAGTTAAAGCAATTGAATCTAATTTCTCGAACAACTAATTACTTAGGAGGACATAGCCATGGCAAACGTATTAATAAAACCTATCGTAACAGAAAAGTCTACCAAGAGCAGCGAAAAGCTGGGCAAGTATGCTTTTAAAGTGGTTAAAGAGGCAAACAAGCTTGAAATAAAGAAAGCTGTTGAAGCTGCTTATAACGTACAGGTTGATTCTGTAAACACACAGGTAACCGTAGGTAAGAAAAAAAGCCGTCAAACAAAACGTGGTGTTGCTACAGGTATTAAGTCGCCTTATAAAAAAGCGCACGTTACTTTGAAAAAAGGCGAAGTAATTGATTTTTACGGATCAGTATAAATAAAGCTGCGTTTAGCAGAGAATATATTCTTTAACTAAAGTGGATATCCTACCACTGATAAGACAAAGGGGATTAAAAAAAGAATAAAATGGGCATTAAGAAGTACAGGCCTTACACCCCGAGCATGAGGTTTACCGAACTCCTCACGTTCGACGAAATCACCACCAACGTTCCGGAGAAAAGCCTTTTGGCTCCTCACAAAAAAAGCGGCGGCCGTAACAAAGCCGGTGCTATGACCATGCGTTATGTAGGCGGTGGGCACAAACAACGTTACCGTATTATTGATTGGAAAAGAGACAAAGCAAATGTTCCAGGAAAAGTTGCTACTGTTGAATACGATCCAATGCGTACATCATTCATCGCTCTGATTCACTATCCTGACGGCGAAAAAAGATATATCCTTGCTCCGGCAGGTATTAAAGTAGGCCAAACGGTTATTTCCGGCAAAGGTGTTCCACCTGAGTTAGGTAATACACTTACCCTGGCTGAAATTCCACTAGGTGCTATCATCCACAATATCGAGTTACACCCTGGCAGAGGCGGCACAATCGTTCGCAGCGCAGGTGCATCAGCTCAGTTATTGGCTCGTGAAGATCGTTATGCAATTATCAAATTGCCTTCAGGCGAAACAAGAAGAATGTTATTAGAGTGTGTTGCAACTATAGGCACTGTATCTAACGGAGACCACAACCTTCAAAGCCTGGGTAAAGCCGGCCGTAAACGTTGGTTAGGCCGTCGTCCGCGCACAAGAGCTGTTGCCATGAACCCTGTCGATCACCCAATGGGTGGTGGTGAAGGACGTGCATCTGGTGGACACCCACGTAGCCGTAGAGGCTTAAAGGCTAAGGGATACAAAACCCGCTCGCCTAAAAAGACTACTTCTCAATATGTTGTTTCAAAAAGAAGTAAGTAATCAGTAAACCAAATTTAAAATTCAAAATTTAATATAAGCAGATGGCACGTTCAATAAAAAAAGGCCCTTACGTTCAATTCAAACTGGCTAAAAAAGTAAGCAAGATGAATGATGGCGGAAAGAAAACGGTTGTTAAAACCTGGAGCCGTGCTTCGGTGGTAGTTCCCGAAATGGTAGGCCATACTTTTGCAGTACATAACGGTAATAAATTCATACCGGTTTATGTTACCGAAAATATGGTAGGCCACAAGCTTGGTGAGTTTTCACCTACCCGTATTTTCAAAGGGCATTCATCTAAGAAAGTTAAATAGTAAGTAACCGGTAATGCCGGATTATAAAATAAGAAATTTCAAAATCGAAATAGTATCATGGAAGCAGTAGCACATTTAAGAAACAACCCAACCTCTACCCGCAAAATGCGTTTAATTGCCGATTTAATCCGCGGCAAAAAAGTGTTTGAGGCTTTAACCATCCTGAAATTCAGCAAGCAGGAAGCTTCAGTTAAGTTAGAGAAATTGTTGAAGAGCGCTATCAACAATTGGGAGCAAAAAAACAACCTGAAACCGGAAGATAACGACCTTATCGTTTCCGAAATTCAGGTAAATGCAGGCACAATGCTTAAGCGTTTCTTGCCAGCCCCACAAGGCCGTGCTTATCGCTTACGCAAACGCAGCAACCACGTTACTATTAAAGTAAACACCAAAGGCGCACCGGCTATTGATGCACCGGTTGAAGAAGTTGAGGCTACTGAAGAAGCCTAGTTTTAATAAAGATTAAATTCAAGAATAGATTAAACCCTTGCCTCGTAGGCGAGGGTTTTTTCGTTTGTAAAATAAAAAGAGTGTCATTGCGAAGCCTTTTCCAAAAAATCAATTAGAGGAAAGGCTGTGGCAATCTTCAGTTTTGTCTTTGAAATAGTTTTGAAAGTTAGACTCGTTCAACGATCGGCCTCCCTGCCATAAGTGTTCGGAAGAAATTAACGGCTAAAGCCAATACGCTTAAATTCTTACCTCGCCGACTTAAAGAGCGGGGTAAACATTTCCCCGACTTTTAAGTCGGGATTGGCATAGAAAGGTATCTGGCTTTAGCCATAATGGTATTTGCGTCTTCCGGACAGTTATGACGTCCCCGCCAACCGGAATTTGCACCATTCTAATTAAACCATTCCTCTGTATAAATTAATCAATCTTCCACCACACCTTGTTTTTTACTAAAACCTCCTTTCCCTCCTTGACGTAAACCATTAATACACCTACCTTGATAGAACAATGGGTAACGTTTAAAAATCGCTTCAATGTTTCACGCTATACTTTTCTTATTGCTCGGCGCTACTCAGTATACCAACGTGCAGGCGCACCAGGATAGCCTGCTCATTTATAATGCATATACTGAAAGTGCCAAAATTTTTGAACAAGCCACCGAACCGGCCCAGTGGAAAGCAGTGAATGATAGTGTGGTGCAGGTAACTGCAGAGGCCTTTGTTCGCTTGCACAAGTACAACAAAACAAAATATGTAGCTGCAGATGAGCTTAACCGCGAGGCTATTGGCGTTGCTCTTATTTTTCCTCAACCCTCAACTTTTGTGGTTGGCGACGCTACAAAATCAGCCGCTGATTTAAAGGCCGATGCAAATAGAACAGTAGCTGCTCCGGCCGGTAAAGAAATCGCCTTTAAAGTACTTGATGAACAAACCCATTTTTTGATAGGCCCTAACGGAAAAGGAAGAATTCCTTATGTAGTAATGAACTATTACGCTAAAGGCCGCATCCTGGTAAAAAGCGAAAAACTTGACCCCATAACTCTAAAAATTATAGCAGTTGAATATCCGGGTTTAGCAACCAGTTCCAATTAATTCCACTAAGGGTTTACGTTTGCCTTGGTTGACGCCGTCTCCACAATTGTTCGGAAGATTGTTTTTGCCCTACATTTTTCCAGCGAAGCGAAGAAAAATGTAGATGTGTCCCCCGCTGGCGGGGGTGGAGAGCATCCTCGCTGATCGTAAACCTAAGCTTTGAAAGACCTCATTTTCGGAATACGAATAGCGTCCTCAACAACTAACATTTTACGCCATAACATTTATAAAATAAAAAAGGGCTGAATAGCTCTGCCCTATCCAACCCTTACTCAAAATATCGCTTTAATTACGCTGTATTTATAAAAATGTATTTCATCATAATCATCATAATAAATCAGCGTCCCCTGTATTTACTCGTTCCTTTCAACCTTTACCTCAACCCGGCCCCATTTGCGGTTGCAGCGTTCAGCAAACTTGGTCTTAAACTGTTCCCGTTCATCGGGCGTCATTCCTTCCCATTTTGCCTTCCACATTTTACCTCTGCCCCAATGTCCGCGGCCTCTAAAACCGCCAAACAGTATCTTTGATAACAGTAATAGCGCTAGTGCATGGTAAAAATCAATCATCGGCAGGTGAAAAAGCTCGGGCATGGTGTAGTTCCATAACCACATGGTTCCATAACCAAACAAATAAACCGCCAGCCCAATTAATGCCAGCACTCCAATTCCTTTAAATATCCATTTCATAAGTTTGTATTTTAAATGTTATGCCCTTTTTAAGGTGCCAACCCGCGGGCTAATAATTAAGTATTAAATAAATCGTTATACAGGCTTTGCAACCGTTCCCTCAAAAACAAAATGGCATATCGCTTTCTCGATAAAAGGGTGTTAACATTCGCCCCCGTTATTTCCGAAATCTCCTGAAAACTCTTGTCTTCAATTTCATGCATAATAAATACCTCGCGTTGTTCTGCCGGCAACTCTTCAAGCGCCGCCATTAGGCCTTCCGTAATTGCATCGCGCATCATTTCCGTTTCAGGCGAGTTCGAATTAGAAGGTAAAAAATCCGAAATATCCAACCGGTCACCATCGTCTCCGGCCCGTACTGCAAAGTGGTCTTCTAATGAAGTAGGCTTCTTTTTTCTATAGCGGTCAGTAATCTTATTACGCGCCACTGTAAACAGCCATGATGCAATTTGCTCTACGGGTTTCATTAAGCGATAGGTATTTACCAGTTCGTAGAAAACATCCTGCAGAATGTCCTCAGCATCTTCCTGAGTTGGTACTCTCTTCCTTATAAAATCCAATAAACGTTTCCGTTCCTTTTCAACCGTTAGACTGATAGAGTCGTTCTGGGTATCGGCCATTGTGATATTTAAGTTAACCATAGTCCTTTCCTGTATGGATTGAAAGACGGCGATGACGTAAGAATATTTTACAAAGGTGGTTAAATATTGTTTTAAGCAGCTATTTTCAATGCTAAAGCAGGCCATTAGCCCTTCTTCAGTCTTTTAACAACCACCTTTGTAGTAAGCGTTGACAAGCGTGGAGCTCGCATTTTGAGGTGCATATCAACAAGGGGAATACAAGCTGTTGATTTATAAAGCAAAATCGTTATTGAAAATTTATTTTGCTGGTTATCAACCTCTTTTAAAAAAGAGTTTCTAAATTAGCTATCAAGGTTAACCCCCTATAACCTCACCCATGGAAGTGTGTATTTTTTGGCCCTGAAGTTTCTACAAAAATTATTTGTAGAAAGTGAAACATTCTGCCGGGTATTGAGTAGAACAATGTGTGCGTTGTGTTATAAAACCGTTACCATGGCTAATTTTCAAAATACTATCGCTGAAATGACTTTGACTGATAAAACGGCCGAGTATTCCGAAAAAGTGAAGGCAAACGAAATGAACCCTCTGGCTTCGCTTTACGAAAACCTGCTTAACCTCGGTGCCGATTCAGTTGCCGATAAGGAACAGAAAAAGTACATCCGTATTACCAACTTTATTACCATCAATGCCTTCATTGCATCGCTGGTTTATCTTACAATAGCCATTTTATGGGAGAGGTGGTTTTGGTTCGGCGCTAATCTTGGTATGACCGTGGTTTGCCTCCTGGTTATTTTTATGAACGGCTTTAACTATACCAACCTCTCAAGGTTAACTTTTATGCTGGGTGTTAACCTGGCTTTGTTTGGCGGCATTGTTATTATGGGCCCCCAGGCCCGTGGCGATAACTTCTTTTTAATTGCCCTCGTTATTCCCTTTTTGATTTACGACCTTAAAAGCACAATCCACATCCTGCTTGGCGTAGGTACCTCTATGGCCCTATTGGTTTTTTGTAGTTACCTGGTGCCATTTATGACGGCCTATAATTTAAATGTTGAACAGCAGTTGCTCATGTACCACATAGGCCTGGTAATTCAGTTTTTTTTAGCGCTTTCGGCTGTCTATCAAATGGCGCTTTACAATCGCAAAGCCGAGGAAGATCTGGCTTCGTCAGCCGCTCAAATGTCATTTCAAACAACCGAGTTAAAGCGGTCCAATTCCGACCTGGAACAATTTGCCTACATCATTTCGCACGATTTAAAAGCCCCTGTCCGTAATATTTCCAGTTTTATGAGTTTATTGGCTACCAAACACGGCCCCTCTTTAAATCCGGAGGCGCGCGAGTTTGTAGATTATTCGCGCAACGGCGCCAAGCGTATGGAGCGCCTTATTGACGATGTTCTTTCATATTGTCGCATAGGCACCAATCTGCCAAATCCCACCCCGGTTAACCTTAACGATGTGGTAAGCACGGTTAGGTTTGAGTTGGGCGAAAGGCTAAAGGCTATAAATGGCGAGGTCATTATCAGTAAAGAATTGCCCATAGTGCATAACGTGCACTCATCGCTCATGTATCACGTATTGCAGAACCTCATAACCAACGGCCTTAAATTCAACAAAAGTGCCAACCCCGAAATCAATGTTTATTGGACAAACTCTCTAAATTATTATACTTTTTCAGTACATGATAATGGTATTGGTATTTCAAAAGAGTACTCTGCTACCATCTTCCAGATGTTTAAACGTTTGCATAACGAAAACGAATACGACGGAACCGGTATTGGCCTCGCCATTTGCAAAAAAATTGTAGAGTATTACAACGGCGAAATCTGGTTTGAAAGCGAAGCTGGTAAAGGCACCACTTTCCATTTCACTATCCGTAAGTTTTAACAACTTCTTCTTACTGGCTTTTGTGTCAAATAAAACACAACAAAAATAGCTTGGGTGTGCATTTTATCCATTTTTTTATTGCCAGGTAATGACTCTTGTCATGTCGGGTTTCCTCATGATTTTTGTCAGCCATAGTGTATTCCTGCTTGCGTTGTTATACACATTTCAACAATGCGCATTTTTTGTAATGTTTAAGATGAGCTGAAACCCTTATAAAGTCTCATCTCTGGCGCTTATTTAAATCCAGTCCAAATAAAATTTTGTCCGAAATTTTATTGCCCAATTTTTGGTTTTTTAGTCGCTGGTGTTCATATTTGCCCCGCATTTTTTTACAATTCTATGACATTTCTCTGCCAAATGATATTAGAACACCACGCGCGAGCATCGAAAAATCTTTCCCTCCCAACCTTTTTAACCATATTCCTCTGTTTGGGGATGTTGGTGTCCAACGCTGAAGTTGACAAGGCCAAATGGACCGAGGGGAAGGCATTATTTAAAAGCAATTGTTCTTCCTGCCATAATCCCACTGCGGATGGCACAGGCCCTGCTTTAAAAGGAGTAACCGCCCGCTGGGATGCTGGTGGCGACTATAAAGGCAAAACAGGCAACCAATGGCTGCACGTTTGGATTACAAACTGGCACGATGCTGTTGATGCCGGCGACCCATACGCCGTTAACATGCGCCACAGCCGTACCGCTGAAATGAATGTTTTTAAAGGCATTCTTAAAGCCGATGACGTTGACAATATCATCCTTTATGTTGAGAATTCTGACCTCTTCGCACCTAAAACCGAAGCCAAAACAACGGCAGCCACTACAACTAACGAAGGGGATGAAGCACCTGGCGCTTCTCTTTACATCTTTGTAATCTTCCTGGTATTGCTTGTTGCAATATTGATTGGAGTTACCAATAAGCTTGATCAGATTATTGATGAGAAAAAAGGTGTGGCCCTTGAAGTTAAAGTTCCTTTCTGGAAAAAGCCAAACTTTATTGTGGCCGCCTGTTTGATTTTGTTCGTTTATGGCGGGTATGTAACGGTTGATGCCGGGGTGCATTTAGGCCGCCAGCAAGGTTACCAGCCCGATCAGCCCATCCGTTTCTCGCACGCTTTACATGCCGGCACACATAAAATCGATTGCCAGTATTGCCACCAAACAGCTAACAAAGGCAAAAACTCAAATATCCCTTCGCTTAATACTTGTATGAACTGTCACAAACAAGTTAGCAAAGGCCCTAAATACGGAACTGAGGAAATTGCTAAGATTTATGCTGCTGTGGGTTGGGACCCTGCAACTAAAACATATGCAAACACCCCTAAACCGGTTGAGTGGGTCCGCGTTCACAACCTGCCTGACCATGTTTACTTTAACCACGCACAGCACGTAAATGCCGGTAAAGTTCAGTGTCAAACATGCCATGGCCCTATCGAAACTATGGACCAGGTTTATCAATACTCTCCGCTTTCAATGGGCTGGTGTATTAACTGCCACCGTAATACTGAGGTGCAGTTTGCTTCAAACAACTACTACAGCACCTACACAAAAATTCACGAAGGCTTGAAGAACAAATCAATCGACAAAGTAACAGTTGAAACAATTGGTGGAACTGAATGTCAAAAGTGCCACTACTAGGATTTTTATTTTAAGAATAACGAACGATCAACATAAAGCAATGGCTGAAAAAATTTACTGGAAAGGGATAGAAGAAAAGGAACAATCAGAAGGCTTCCGTCAGATAGCTGAAAAGGAATTCATGGATGAACTTCCTGTATTAAGCTCTATTACCGAACCTATCTCTACAGGCAACTCAAGCAGAAGAGATTTTTTGAAAATGCTTGGTTTTAGTGTAACGGCAGCAACCATTGCCGCAAGCTGCGAAATGCCTGTTCGTAAGTCAATTCCTTACATCTGGAGGCCCGAAGAAATTGCTCCCGGTATTGCTAACTACTATGCAAGTACCTTTTACCAGGGTGGCGATTACTGCGCTGTGTTGGTTAAAACCCGCGAAGGACGCCCTATTAAAATTGAAGGCAGAAACTTAAAAAATGCCCGTGTAACCAAAGGCGGTACTAACGCCCGCGCACAAGCATCAGTACTTAGTTTATACGATGGCGCCCGTTTCAAAAGCCCTAAAAGAGGAAATGAAAATATTACATGGGAAACTGCCGATAAAGAAATAGCAGAGAAGCTGAAAGCTGCCGCAGGTGCAGGTAAAGTGGTTCTGTTCTCTTCAACTATCATTTCACCTTCTACAAAAGCTGTTATTGCCGAATTTGCAAAGTCAGTTGGCGAAAGCAAATTTGAGCATTTGGTATACGATGGTATTTCGTACTCAGGCATGCTGGATGCTAACGAAAAATCATTCGGCAAACGTTTAATTCCTTCATACAACTTTGCAAAAGCAAAAGTGATTGTTGGTGTAGGTGCCGATTTCTTAGGTACCTGGGTTTCTCCTATCGAATTCTCTGCTGATTACGCAATCAATCGCCGCGTATCGAATGATAAAAAAGATATGAGCCGCCACATTCAAATTGAGTCGGTTCCTACTATCACCGGTTACAAGGCCGATACCCGCATTTCAGTTAAACCATCTGAAGAATTGAATGCTTTAGTTGATTTATACAACGTAATAGTTGGTGGTTCTTCGGCTAAAAATGCAAAAGTTGGCAAGGCTGCAAAAGAACTATTGGATGCAAAGGGTGCATCATTAGTGGTATGCGGAAGTAACGATACCAACGCTCAATTACTGGCTAACGCAATCAACAACGCACTGGGCAACTACGGCACTACCATTACCTGGGATCGTCCATATAACACTAAACAAGGTTCTGATAAAGCAATTACATCATTAGTTGACGGCTTGAATGCCGGAACTACCAAAGCCGTTTTATTCTACGAATCGAACCCGGTTTCTACTTCGCCTGTTAAAGGCCTTGCCGATGCTTTAAAGAAAGCTGATGTTGTTGTATCGTTTGCAAACCGCCAGGATGAAACATCTTTGGTTAGCACCTATGTTACGCCCGATAACCACTGGTTAGAAAGCTGGAACGACGCTGAACCAAAGGCCGGCATTTTCAACACAACCCAACCTACTATTACTAAATTATTCGATACCCGTCCTTTCCAGGAAACATTGATGAAATGGGCAGGTAAAGAAGGTTCATACTACGATTTTATACAGCAACACTGGGAGGCTAATGTATATCCTAAAGCCGACCACTTAGGTTTGTTCTGGTCATTCTGGGATTTAGCTGTTGCCGATGGCGAAGTTGAGGTCCCGGCTTCAGGTTCTGCTTCATACAGCGCAGCCGGTGCTTCTGATGCAGCTGCTTCGGTTACTGCTACTGCTTCATCTTTAGGCGATGCGCAGGTTAAATTCTACGAATCAATAGCTATAGGCGATGGATACTGGGCTGATAATCCTTGGCTACAAGAGTTACCCGATCCGGTTTCTAAAATTACCTGGGATAACTACATTATCGTTAGCCCGCAATGGTTAGTAAAGAACGGTTATAGCTTCGACGGCGACTTCAAAGAAAAGAGATATTATATTGGCAAGCTTACCGTAAACGGCCAAACAATCGAATTACCTGTTGTTGGTGTTCCGGGCACGGCCGAAGGCACCTTTGGTATAGCTTTAGGGTACGGAAGACAAGGCATTCAAAATCCTGAATTAAGAAACGGTAAAGCGGCTTTCCAATTCCTGGTTAATAATAAAGATGGAAACTTCACCAACGTAGCTAAAGCCTCTATCGAAAAAACGGCTAATACCGAGCAATTGGCTATTACCCAAACCCACTTCAACATTACCATGAAGGATTTGGGAGGTGTTAAAACAAGAAAAACTGTAAAAGAAACCACGCTTCACGAATACAAGAAAGACTCAATGGCCGGTAACGAAGACCGCAAAGAGATTCTTGAAGACATGGTTACATTATACGACAAGCACGAATATCCGGGCCCACACTGGACCATGGTTGTTGACCTTAACACTTGCACCGGTTGCGGCGCCTGTGTGGTAGCTTGTAATGCAGAAAATAACGTACCAGTTGTAGGTAAAGACCAGGTTCGCCGTAGCCGCGAAATGCACTGGATGCGTATCGACCGGTACTATACCGGTGAGGTTGACAATCCGGATGTAGTATTCCAGCCTTTAATGTGCCAGCACTGCGATAACGCACCTTGCGAAAACGTTTGCCCGGTTGCCGCTACTAACCACAGCAGCGAAGGTTTGAACCAAATGGCTTATAACCGTTGCATCGGTACCCGTTACTGCGCTAACAACTGTCCTTATAAAGTACGTAGGTTTAACTGGTACGATTACCAACAAGCCGATTCTTTCGATAAGAAATGGGGTACTGATAACAACCGTCCGTTAAGCGAAACTACGCTCGAAATGCACGAACCACTTACACGTATGGTGTTAAACCCTGATGTGACCGTTCGTTCAAGAGGGGTAATGGAAAAATGCTCTTTCTGTGTGCAGCGTTTACAAGGTGGTAAATTGGAAGCTAAAAAAGCTAACCGCGTATTAACTGGTCTTAAGCTTGATACTGATGGAACCGTTGTTGAATACGGCGACATCCACACTGCTTGTCAAACAGCATGTCCTACCAACGCAATCACTTTCGGCGATAGAAATAATAAAGAAAGCGAAGTATCGAAGAAGTTTAAAGACGAAAGAGCTTTTGGTGTAATTGAAGAAATACACACTATGCCAAACGTGCTTTACTTAACACAGGTTCGTAACCGTGAAGAAGAGAAGAAATACGAAGTAATAGATTACTATCATCCAAAAGCGTAATTAAGAAGATAGAAACCGATTAAATTTTAACTGATTAATTTTTAGAAATGCACGCATACGAATCAGAATTCCGGGAACCTCTAATCAATGGATTAGACAAGAACTACACCAAAATCACTGATGATTTGGTTGCCCCTACAGAAAGGATCACTCCGCTGTGGTTAATAGCAACTTTAATCACCGGTGCTGGTGCCGCCTTTTTTGTTTTCTGCTTAACCTGGACAGTTTGGTTCGGTATCGGAACCTGGGGTTTAAATAAAACAATTGGTTGGGCATGGGATATCACCAACTTCGTTTGGTGGATCGGTATCGGTCACGCCGGAACTTTGATTTCTGCCATCTTGTTATTATTCCGTCAGCGTTTCCGTACCGGTATTAACCGTGCTGCTGAAGCCATGACAATTTTTGCGGTAATATGTGCGGGTATGTTCCCCATCTTCCACATGGGCCGTGTTTGGGATGCTCCTTTCATCTTCCCTATACCAAATACACGTGGTCCGGTTTGGGTAAACTTTAACTCACCACTTTTGTGGGATGTGTTTGCAATCTCAACTTACTTCTCGGTATCGCTCTTGTTTTGGTATTCAGGTTTAATGCCTGACTTTGGAACAATTCGTGACCGTGCAAAAGGCAAAACCCGTAAGTGGATATACAATATTTTATCCTTCGGCTGGCAGGGTACTGCTAAACAATGGCAGCGTTTTGAAGCACTTTGTTTGGTATTGGCCGGTCTTTCTACCCCACTGGTACTTTCGGTTCACACCATAGTAAGTTTCGACTTCGCAACCTCAGTTATTCCGGGATGGCACACTACCATTTTCCCTCCATACTTCGTGGCCGGTGCAATCTTCTCCGGTTTTGCCATGGTTGAAACATTGATGTTGATTTCGCGCAAAATGTTCAGCCTCGAAGATTACATTACTATTAACCACATCGAGTCAATGAATAAAATCATTGTGCTTACCGGTTCAATAGTAGGTATAGCTTACTTAACAGAGTTGTTCATTGCATGGTATTCAGGTTTCTTGTATGAGCAGTTTGCTTTCTACAATCGTATTTTAGGAAAGTATTTTTGGGCTTACGCTATCATGATGACTTGTAACGTTGTTACACCTCAGTTCTACTGGATTAAGAGCATCAGAAGAAACCTTTACTGGACATTCGCTCTTTCAATTTTCGTAAACATTGGTATGTGGTTCGAGCGTTTTGTAATCATCGTTACCTCTTTGGCTGATGATTATTTGCCATCTAGCTGGAACTACTTCTCGCCAACATGGGTTGACTGGGGTATTTATTTAGGTTCAATTTCAGTGTTCCTGTTCTTGTTCCTGTTGTTCTCTCGTTTCTTCCCAACCATCGCTATTGCCGAAGTAAAATCTATATTCCGTATTGCATCCGAAGTGTCAAAAGTTGCACGTGCTAAAGAAGCACAATCGGCAACCGCAAGCACCGGTGGTTTTGTAGGCTTGCAATCAATAGGGCCATTAGATAAAGACGCTAAGAATTAATAAAAGATATAAAGGACTGATTAAATAAGTATATGGAATCAAACAAATTTGTAGTAGGCCTTTGGGACCATGAGGAAGTTTACCTTCATGCAATTGGGCATATCAGAAAAAAGGGGATAGCGATTTACGAAAGCCTTACTCCGTTTCCGGTTCACGGATTGGAGAACGCACTGGGTTACCGCGATACCCGCTTGCATACCACAGCATTTATTTTCGGTGCTACCGGTACCACGCTGGCGCTTACCTTTATGACTTGGGTGATGACCTATAACTATCCATTAAACGTGGGTGGTAAACCTTACTGGCCGCTGCCTTCGTTCATTCCTATCACTTTCGAGTTAACAGTATTGTTCTCGGCATGGGGTATGACTCTTACTTATTTGGTTAGAAACAAACTATGGCCGGGCCGCGTTCCAAGAATTTTCGACAAGAGAACTACTGACGACCGTTTTGCATTGGTATTTGATGCCGAGCAATTAACCGAAGCTCAGAAAAACGAAATAAAGAGTCTTTGCACCAGCGAAGGCGCTGTTGAAGTAAAAGACAAAGTATTTGCTGAAAACGAAGGATTATAAAAACGGAAATCGCTAATAACGAAGATGAGAAACCAAATTATAAAATTGATTCCTGTTGTAGCAGTAGCTTTAGTTTTAGCTTCATGCGGCAGAGATGTTAAGGAACCAGGCAGAATTTATATGCCCGACATGACTTATTCAAATTCCTACAAAGCGTATACTGCAAGTGATATAGCTACGCCTGAAGGTAATTTTATGTCGGCACGCTATCCTGCTGCAAAAACTATTCCTTACGGATACATTCCTTCTGACTCTGCAGTTAGAAGAAACCCTGCCTACCTGATGAGCTACGTGGCAAAAAACCACTACACCCATTCTGCCGAAAACTGGCAGGCAGAGTTTGACCGTGCAGGCAAAGAAATTAAAGACCCTCTTCCTTATACCGACGAGAACAAGACCGAAGGAAAGAGATTGTATGATATTAACTGTACTCCATGTCACGGCTCAGGCGGCGAAGGTAATGGTCAGTTAGTTGAATTGCCTGGTGGCGGCGATGGCCCTTTTACCAGCAGGCCACCGGCTTACAAAACACGTATACCCCAGGTTAACGATGGTAACATATTTTACGTGGTTAGTTACGGAAAGAACATGATGGGTGGCTATGGATTCCAGTTAAATGTTAAAGAAAGATGGCAGGTTATTCACTACATTAAAAGTTTAGCAGGCATAACCGGCGATGCAACCGGTGCCGGTGCAATAGCTAGTGCGGCACCAGTAAAGGAAGAGCCAAAAAAGAAAAGTAAGTAATTAGGCATTTAGAAATAACTGAAACAGATATACGATGAAGGAAACGTTTGAATTTACCGCTAAGTTGAAGAGAACCCTCTTCTACATGATGGGAGCCGGTGTTGTTGGCATACTCATTCTGCTGCTGTACCCACATAACCAACATGCACGTTTGTGGTCTAACATACTTGCTTGTACATACTACTTTACGGGTATAGGTTTGTTTGGCATGTTTGCAGTATCGGCCGGGCAAATTGCTTATGGTAGCTGGCAAACTTTGGAGAAGAGAATTTTCCTTTCGCTTTCATCTTTCGCGCGTATTGGTGGGTTTATGTTGGCGGGTATCCTAATTCTTGGTGTATTGGGCGTTCATAATCTTTACGAGCACGTTCATACCATTACCCACTCGCCTGTAACACCTGAAACTACAACCAAGATGATTTATTTCGCCCCGGCGTTTTGGATTGGCCGTGTGTTGGTTTACGCTACCCTTTGGTGCATCTTTTCAATAGTATTAAATAACTTCTTTGCTAGAACCGATCAAACTGACCCTAAAGTTTACAAGCGTTCTAAATTACTTTGTGCAGCTTTCATCGTTGTATTCGCTGTAACCGAATCAGCTATTAGCTGGGATATGATTATGAGCCTTGACACCGGTTGGTATTCAACACTGTTTGGCTGGTATAACTTTGCAAGCTACGGATGTGCAGCATGGGCAATGACTATTTTGTTGGTTATCTACCTTAAATCAAAGGGCTACTTAGAGAGAGTTAACGAAAACCACGTTCACGACTTAGGTAAATTGCTTTTCGGGTTTTCAATCTTCTGGTCATACCTTTGGTTCGATCAGTTTATGTTACAATGGTTTGCCAATATACCTGAGGAAACAAGCTTTTGGGTTAAACGTTTTGGCACTGGCTATTTTAAGTTTACAATTTTCTTAGCGTTAGCCATCAACTTCCTTTTCCCTTTATTATTCCTTATGAAGCGTGGTGCAAAGCGTAACTTTAAAGTGGTTGGTTTTGCCGCAGCTATGCTAATTGTTGGCCACTACATAGACTTCTTCAATTACACTTTTGTTGAGTCTGGTTGGAACAAAGAAGCAGTTGAGGCTAAAAAGAAAGAAGCATTAAAAGGTTCTGAAAAAGTAGTTCTGTATGCACAGGCTGCTGAAGAAAAGAAAGGCACAACTACCGATGCAACTCCGGCTAAAGAAAATACTGCGGCTGTAGCTTCTGAAGTGAAAGAAGCGAAAAAAGGCGAAGCTGAGGGTGGCGAAGAAGCAGAAAAACCTGAATTGACTTTTTCGGGTATTGGTATAGCTGAGATGTTGGTATTCACCGGCTTTTTAGGTGTATTCTTATTCATGTTTTTCAATAACCTGGCTAAGCGTCCTATTATACCTGAGAACGATCCGTATTTGAAAGAGAATGAGAAATTAGAAGTGATATATTCTTAATGAGCATTTGATAAACAGAAAGAAACATAAATCATCATGATAGCATTTTTAAGTTTTGCAATAGTTGTGTTGTTGTTCACGGTGCTGGTGTTAACCGCTAAGGCCGGTGAAGTGGCTACCGAGTTGAATGACGGTAATAGAAACTACGTAAACCAAAGCCGTATTAACGGGTATTTATTACTGGCCTTTTTGGTGCTTATGTTTGCAGGTTCGGCATACGCCTTTAAATGGTTAATGCCCGTAATGTTGCCAAAAGCAGCTTCTATACACGGTTTAAAAACCGACTTTCTGTTTAATGTCACCATGATTATCATTTTGGTGGTAGCTGTTCTCACACAGGTAGCGCTGTTCTACTTTGCATACCGCTATAACGAGAGCCGTGTTAAGGAGGCTTACTTCTACGCGCACAATAACACTTTGGAAATTGTTTGGACCATTATACCAACTATCGTATTAACCGGTTTGATTTCGATGGGTATGTATGAGTGGTTCAGCATTTTTAATAAAGACAGCCGCGACCCCAAAATGCTTGTAATCGAAGCAACTGGCAAGCAGTTCAACTGGATGCTTCGCTATTCAGGTAAAGACGGAAAATTTGGCGAGAGAATTATTGATACCGCGCACGTAACACCAACCAACGAGTTAGGCATTAACTGGAACGACCCTAAGAGCCACGATGACTTTATGAGCGACAAACTTTACCTGGTTAAAGACCGTCCGACATTAATGAAATTAGGTGCACAGGATGTTATCCATAGTTTCTATCTGCCTCACTTCCGCGTTAAAATGGATTGCGTTCCGGGAACTCCAACGGAGTTTTACTTTACACCTACCATGACTACTGAGGAAATGCGTCAGTATCTTAGCACTCAACCATGGTGGCAAGGCGTTAGCCCTGAAACAGGCCAACCACGCTGGCAAACTTTTAAATATGAATTGGCTTGCGCCGAGTTGTGCGGAAAATCGCACTTTGGTATGGAGCGCGAGGTAATTGTTGTTACACAAAAAGAATACGATGAGTGGTTGAACAAACAAACATCGCTTTACGATGCTACGGTTAAACCAGCGGTGACTAAAGAAGAAACACCGGCTCCTGCGGCAGCCGATTCGACCAAAGCGGGCGATAAAAAAGCCACAGCAATGCTTATTAAAAAATAAATTTTTAGAGAGAACTTAAATAACTGTTACATGCAAACTTCTCATTCTGTTGAACACGCTGGCGCTGATACTGACCACATCCACGGTCATGAAGAGCACCACCATGAGGAAACATTCCTGACGAAATATATTTTCAGCCAGGACCATAAAATGATCTCCAAGCAATTCCTTATCACCGGTATGTTTTGGGGTGTTGTCGGAGGATTGCTTTCGGTGCTATTCCGTTTGCAATTAGGTTTCCCGAATGAGACATTCCCTTTCCTCGAAAGCTTTTTGGGCAAATGGGCTGAGGGCGGAAAAATAAGCCAGGAGTTCTACTACGCCTTAATTACCATGCACGGAACTATATTGGTGTTCTTCGTGTTAACAGGTGGTTTGAGCGGTACTTTTGCTAACCTGCTTATTCCTTACCAGATAGGTGCACGCGATATGGCCTCACCCTTTATCAATATGCTTTCTTATTGGTTCTTTTTCTCAGCGGGTTGCGTAATGTTGTTTTCGTTCTTTATTCAAACAGGCCCTGCTTCTGGTGGTTGGACAGCTTACCCACCGTTGAATGGCTTAAGAAATACTGGTGTTAACCTGGGTTCGGGTTTAGGCTTTGATATGTGGGCGTTAGGTATGTCTTTGTTCATCGTATCATCGCTGTTAGCAGCTTTGAATTATGTTACCACAGTATTGAACCTAAGAACAAAAGGCATGACCATGATGAGATTGCCATTAACTGTTTGGGCATTAATGTTCACCGCTATCGTAGGTATCCTTTCTTTCCCTGCGCTTTTAGCTGGTGTTGTTTTGTTAGAGTTTGACCGTTTGCTTGATACAAGTTTCTATTTGAACAACATCATCATCAACGGACAATTGTTGGGCTACAAAGGTGGTTCACCTATTTTGTTTGAGCACTTATTCTGGTTCCTTGGCCACCCTGAAGTTTACATCATCATACTACCGGCTTTCGGTATTGTATCCGAAGTATTAGCAGTTCACTCTCGCAAACCAATTTTTGGTTACAAAGCGATGGTTATCTCGTTAATTTCGATTTTGATCCTTTCGTTCATCGTTTGGGCTCACCACATGTTCGTTACAGGTTTGAACCCGAATTTGGGCGCTATCTTCACGCTGTTTACGCTGTTAATTGCAATTCCTTCGGCCATCAAAGTGTTTAACTGGATAGGCACTATTTGGCGCGGTAAAATCAGGTTAACTGCTGCTGCCCTCTTCGGTATTGGTTTCGTTTCAATGTTCATCTCTGGTGGTTTAACAGGTATCATCCTGGGTAACTCATCTATCGATATTCAATTACACGATACCATGTTTGTGGTAGCCCACTTCCATATAGTAATGGGTATCGCTGCCTTCTTTGGTATGTTCGCCGGTGTTTATCACTGGTTCCCTCGTCTGTATGGTCGTTATATGAACGAAACATTGGGTCAGATACACTTTTATGTAACCCTGATTGGTGCATATTGTATATTCTTCCCTATGCACTTTATGACAGGTCTGCCAAGAAGATATTACAGCTATACCAATTTCGAGTCGTTCAACAACTTTAATAACCTGGCCGCTTTCATGAGTATAGTTTCTATCATCGTATTCTTAGCTCAGATTCTGTTCGTGGTTAACTTCTTCTACAGCATATTTAAAGGAAGAAAATTGGAAGGCGAATACGCTAACCCATGGGATTCAAACTCGTTAGAGTGGACTGCACCGGTTGAAAGAATTCACGGAAACTGGTCAGGCGATATACCTGAAGTTCACAGGTGGCCATATGATTACAGCACTAATGGCAGGGCATTTACCCCTCAAACCGAACCATTGAAAACTGGAGAAAAAGCTCATTAATAATTATAATTAGCAATAATAACAATGTCGAAAACAATATCCATAGCACTTAGTCCCTTTGCGGTTGTATTGCAAAAGGTTAAAGACTATGCCCAGTTGGCTAAGCTAAGGCTTAGTTTCCTGGTGGTATTCTCGGCCGTTATTGGGTATATTTTTGGCGTTACGGGATATTATCCCTTCTCGAATTTATTGTGGCTTGCTTTAGGCGGCATATTAGTAGTTGGCGCTTCAAATACTATTAACCAAATTATTGAGCGCGATATTGACAAGTTGATGGCGCGCACGCAAAACCGTCCGCTACCTGCTGAACGCATGAATACATTAGAAGCTATTTTAGCTGCAGGTGTAATGGGCATTGCCGGCATACTGGTGTTGACTTATTTCTTCAATCCCATTTCCGGAGTATTAGCGGCTATCTCTTTATTGAGCTACGCATTTATTTATACCCCTTTAAAAAGGGTTTCATCAATAGCAGTTTTTGTTGGCGCTATACCTGGTGCACTTCCGCCAATGATTGGGTATGTATGTGCTACGGGTAGAATTGATTTTGTTGCCGTCGTATTATTCAGCATTCAGTTTATCTGGCAATTTCCCCACTTCTGGGCAATTGCCTGGGTATTGTTTGACGATTACAAAAAGGCAGGCATTATGTTGTTGCCTTCTACCAGCGGTAAAACCCGCATGAGCGCTATACACAATGTAATTTATTGCGCGGTGTTATTGATTGTTTCAATGATTCCGTATTTCTTTAATATGGTGGGCCTGGTGGCAAATATTTTTATTGCTGGCGTGGGCGCTATGTTTTTATTAATGGCCTATAATCATTACAGAAAATGTGATGACGCGTCGGCCCGCATGTTAATGTTTGGTTCGTTTATTTATTTACCGGTTATGCAACTGGCTTTGGTTTTAGGGAAAATGTGATGGAATTAACTTTGAACAACAACGAGCTTATTAGGGACAAAACAGAATACACCGGGGTACACCCGTTGAAATTTGCTTTGTGGATAGGTATGGGCACCATTGCCATGTTTTTTGCCGCCCTTACCAGTGCGTTGCTAATCAAAAAAGGCGATTTCAGGGTTTGGGAAAGTTTTAGGTTGCCGAACATTTTTATGTATAGCACTGCGGTAATTGTTGCAGTAAGTGTTACCATGCAATTGTCGCTAATGAGTTACAAGCAGGCAAAGTTTGCGCGCTTTAGATGGCTCCTTGCTTTTTCATCTGTATTAGCCGTGCTGTTTTTGGGTTTACAATTATGGGGCTGGCATACATTAAAAGAAATGGGTTTACCATTAGCCGGTAACCTGGCTGGTTCTTTTGTTTACCTGCTTACTTCAATGCACGGCGCGCACATTGTTGGCGGTCTGGTAGTGTTGTTCATTTTTTTGGTTTATGCCATACGGTCGCGTAAAGACCCTATTTATGAATTAAGGGATATCATTAATCCAAAACGTCAATTGCATCTTGAATTGCTGGTTAATTACTGGCACTTTATCGATATCATTTGGGTTTATTTATACGTTTTTCTGATTTTAAATTATCAATAAGCAAAAGTTTAAATATTTAGCATGGCAGCAGAAGCTACATTACATCACGGTCATGGTACCGAAAATACCGCGGGCCACGGGCACCAGGACGATAAGGACTTATGGCAGGGGGGGCATTCGCCTTTCCGTATAGGATATGGTAAGGTAATGATGTGGTATTTCCTTATTTCAGATACGTTTACGTTTGCCTCTTTCCTGATTGCCTACGCTGCAGAGCGTTTTGCCAATTCGGCAGCATGGCCTAAAGCGGCTGAAGTTTTCAGCTCAATACCTGTTCATGCTTTCGGTCTTGATAAATTACACGCACCGTTGGTGTTTGTAAGCTTTATGACCTTCTTACTAATCCTTAGTTCGTACACCATGGTACGCGCGGTGCAGGAAGGTTATAGAATGAATAAGTGGGGTGTGGTAGCCTTTTTGGTTCCAACTATTATTTGCGGTATCATGTTCTTGGGTTGCCAGTATTTGGAATGGACACACCTTATACGTGAGGGAATGACACCTACATCGGCATCTTCATTAACCAAAGTAATATTGTTTGGTAACCTGTTCTTCGTTATCACTGGTTTCCACGGTATGCACGTGTTGGGTGGGGTGGTATTGAATACATGGCTTGCAGTTTCAGCCGCTAATGGCAGATTTGATAAGGTGGGCCATTACGAAATGGTTGAAAAGCTTGGCCTTTACTGGCACTTTGTGGATTTAGTTTGGGTTTACGTATTCCTTTGCTTTTATCTGCTTTAATAGATTTTGAAAGACAATTTCTTAACTGAAAAATAAACTGATATGAATTTCGACGAACCGGTACAAGGACACCTTCATTGGGACGATAATGAATATAGCTTCGGAAAAAAAGAAGCTGTTAGAACTATTGCTATCCTTTCGGTAGTAACGGTTGTTGAGGTGGGTATTGCTATCTCCTATGACGCGTTTTCTACCGATGGTGGAAAATATAAGTGGGGAATAAGCTTGTTGATGGCTATCTTCTCGGTTATTAAAGTGATTTTTATTATGGGAACCTTTATGCACTTAAAGCATGAAAAAAAAGGCTTTATCCTTACCTGCCTGTTGCCATTTTTGTTTTTGATATGGGCCATAATAGCCTTTACTTTCGAAGGCTCCAGCTGGGAGATGATGCGCGGTTGGTTGAACGCCTTCTAAATTTCACAAATCTTATATTTAATGGCTCCGTTTTCGGGGCCATTATTTTTTATATTAGCCCTTCTATTTAAAGAAACACAATAATTAAGCTGCTAAAGATTAAACCTATGAGAACATGCTATTTAGCAACTATTGCACTTTGCTTTATTACCATTACCTCTTTTGCGCAACAAAAGGGAACTACCCCAAACAAACCTGCCAGGGCTCAAACAAAAAGAGCCCCTATCGACACCGGTAAGTTTGTGCTGGTTGATGGCGGTACCTATAAAATGGGTACTGATAAAGTTGTTGAAGCCGTTGAGGGCCCACCGCACGATGTAACCGTAAAAAGCTTTTGGCTGGCTAAAACCGAAATGACTTTTGAAGACTACGACAAGTTTTGCTACGATACTAAACGCGATACTTTGGGCTCTATTGGTTGGGGACGTGGCAAGCAACCCGCTATTTGGGTATCGTGGAATGAGGCCATTGCATATTGCAATTGGTTAAGTGGAAAGGAAAAGCTTTCTAAATGCTATAAAATTGACACAGCCGGGCATGTTACCTATTTAGATACCGCTAAAGGTTACCGATTACCCACTGAAGCCGAATGGGAATTTGCAGCCCGTGGCGGTAACAAAAGCAAAGGCACTACCTATGCAGGTAGCGAGAATATAAATGATGGCGTTTGGTATGCCTCAAATTCTAACGGCCGGGCCCATGCGGTGGCCGAAAAAGCACCGAACGAACTTGGCTTGTATGATATGAATGGAAACGTATGGGAATGGCTTTGGGACATTTACGACGGCAGCTACTACCGTACTTCGCCTGCCGATAACCCTGAAGGCCCTGCCACCGGCCCTTACCGCGTAATGCGCGGGGGTGCTTTTTACAATAACGCCAATTATGCCCGGGTGTTTACCCGCCAAAATAGCTATGTGGTTTTCCGCCAAAACAGCGTGGGGTTCCGTATCGCCCGCACCTTCTACTAGTAACAAATTCGCAACGTTTTTAAAACCGTCTGTTGTTAAACAAACATTATCATTTCCTAAAGGCATTGTACGCTTTTAGGTATATCCATTGGTGAGTTTAACAGAGCCTAAAACACTGGTTTTAGAAGAATTAACGTAATTCATTTTTTAAATTATCTTTGTAACCGTTTAAAAAGCGAGCTCCTAACCGGGCCTCATAAAGCTTCCATTTTTGAACCGGTTAAAGACGTTGTTTTAAGCAGTATTTTTTAATCAGTTATTTTCTAAACAATGAACATTTACGTAGCAAACATTAGCTTCCGTGCACGGGAGCAGGATTTAAAAGAATTATTTGAGCAATATGGAGAAGTATCTTCAGTAAAGATCGTAACAGATCGTGAAACTGGCCGCAGTCGTGGTTTTGGTTTTATCGAAATGACTAACGATTCTGAAGGCAAACAAGCCATTTCGCAATTGAACGGTGTTGACTTTAACCAAAGAAATCTGGTGGTTAACGAAGCACGACCATCAAAAGGATAATATCCCGTTAACTGTAAGCAAAAGCCTCCTAATTATTGGGAGTTGCTTTTGTTAGCAGGATGTTTTATTTTTAAACCAGTTTTCTTAATCACTTATTTTTAAACAATGAACATTTACGTAGCAAACATCAGCTTCCGCGCTAGGGAGCAAGACCTGAAAGAATTATTTCAACAATTCGGAGAAGTAACATCTGCCAAAATTGTAACAGACCGTGAAACAGGCCGTAGCCGTGGTTTCGGTTTTGTTGAAATGGCAAACGACTCTGAAGGAAAACAAGCAATCGCTCAATTGAACGGTGCAGAGTTTTCTGAAAGAAACCTTGTAGTTAACGAAGCAAGGCCATCAGAAAAAAGATAGTATTACCTACCCTCGAAAATTAAAAACAACGCCTTTCTGTAGTGATACCGAGGCGTTTTTTTATGTACCTATGGTAATGAATTTACGTTGCCGTTATTAGTAACGAACTTTGCAAAGGCGTCATTAATAGTCGCGATGTTTATTTAGTGCTGGCTACAGCGGCTTTATTTTTCGCAATAACCTCCTTATACAACTCCTCATATCTATCGGCCGAATCTTTCCTTCCCATATTACGATACGAAATAGAAATGTTCATGTATGCCGAAGCGTATTTAGGGTTTACAGCTATTAATTGCCTTGAGGCACCAATCGCTTCGTTAAATTGATTATTAAGCCCGTAAGCAACACCCAGGTCTTCATAATACAATTCAGCTTTAGGGTTCAATTCTATGGCCTGTTTCAAAAAATCAATAGCCATAGGTAGATTGTGTCCTACTTTGCCAAATGCCGTACCAATTAGGTAGAAATCAGCAGCGTCTTTCTTCTTTACTTCTAGCCCTTTTGCCAACCAATAGTTAACCGAATCGGGCATGTTAAGCTTAGCATAGCTTTGCGCCAGCAAAAACCTAACCTCCATCGATTCTGGTTTAGCTTCATATGCCTTAAGCAGGTTTTGCTTAGCCTTCAGCGCCTGGTTGCTTTCGTTATAAACTATACCCAGGTTAAAATAAGCATCGTAATAACCTCCCACCCTATAGGCTCCTGCCTTTTCATAAATCGGAATTACCTCTTCAGGCTTATGGTCACGCTTATACATGGCGTTGCCAAGTAGCAGCCATGCGTTGGAATGAGTTTTATAAATATTCACCGCCTCGTACAAGTGCGAAATGGATGAATCCAGTAAAAGCTTGCGGATGCTTGAATCTGGTAGGGCATTAATGGCATTCAGTTCAGCTTCTGTTTTGCTGCCACAACTTAAGTCTTGAATAACCTTCTTAATCATGCCACTATCGCGCATTACCGAAATATTCCAATCCGCGGCCTTGGTTAAATCGCCACCAACCGAAGTCTGTATTTTAGCCGAATTAGGGCTTTTGGTGCAGTCTCTTCTAAACAAAGTAAAACTGTCCTTCCAATCAAAATTGCGCGAAAACGTTTTAACGGAGTACAAGGAAAGCACTACTACAAATGCTCCCAAAACCACATTGGGAGATAGTTTAAACTCGTCTTTCGAGCGAACAAACAAGTATGCCAGCAGGATACAAAAGCCCAGCGAACTCATGTAAATAAAACGCTCGTTCATCAATACACCCACGGTAAACAATACGTTTGATGCAATGGAGAAAGTGATGAAGTAAAACAGAATGCCATAAGCTGCCACATCTTTCTTTTTGAATGTTAGCGCCGCGTAAATCAAAAGCAGTGCATTAATTACGATGGATAGCACCACCCATATATTATCAAAATCAACGTACGGGATTTGGTTGAAATAATAATCGTGTGTTAGTGGATAAGGAAACAGCAGTAACTTAAAATAATACAGGAAGGTTAAAACGGTAGTGGCATATCGTTGCCCTGTAGTGGCCAGCAAAAACGGATTATTCAATATTTCGGGCGAGTCCTGGGTTAAACCGGCCTGCGTATACTTACCCCTTAAAAGCAGGAAAACTGCTACCGGTATAATATAGGCCCCTATCGTAAATGCATAATCTTTAGCCTTGGCTTTGGTAAAGAAAAAATAAGTGAGCGGAATAACCGCCATAAAAGTCAACGAGTTTTCTTTTGAAAGCAACGCAAGGAAAAAAATAAGGGTACCCCAAACCAGGTGCACAATGTTTTGGGTTTTTACATACTTAAGCGCGGCATACAGCGCTAGTAATGAAAACAACATACACATTACCTCATCGCGCCCCTTAATATTAGCAACCGCTTCGGTATGTAAAGGATGCGCTGCATAAAGCAACGTTGCGAAGAAGGGAACTCCTAACGCTCCAATAGGCGTAATAATTGAATATTTAGCAGGCACCAGTTTTAACAATATATTGAAGAGTAACATGCACGTTAACCCAAACAGAAAAACGTTAATGCCGTGGCTAAGCATGGGTATCATGTATGGGTCGCTTTCGCTACCCATTATTACGTTCTTGTCCGTAATCTCTTCACGCTTATCGCCGCGCATTCTTCGGGTAAGCTCATACTCTACGGTTAAGCTGGCCATACTTAAGGGGCGGTAACGGCCACCGCTTACTAAGCGGGCGCCACGCTCACCAAAAAAGCCTTCAAACATGTCATGCGTAAAGTGCTCCTTAATTCCACCAAAACCTTTTTTGGTGAATCTATTATCCGTAACCACAATGGTATCATCAATGGCATAATTATTCCAAAGCGTGTTTGAATAAAGCATGCACGAAAACAGGAAGATGAAAGCATATAACGACCAACCCGGTAGCTGAAACATGATTTTCTTTTCGGCCTGGGGCGCTGGTGCCTCAACCGCCTGCGGGCCTGATGATTTTGATTTTGATTGCTGTTTTGCCACTGTTCAATAAATTTTACGCGCCAAATTAAAAAAACGCGCTCTAAGTGCGCAACTTCTTAATTAAAGATGCTAACGCCATAACAATAATTGAGGGTATCCAAACCCAAATAAATTCATTTTGTAAAACCTGCCAGCCCCGCTCACTAAAAAAGCGCGTAATACTTATAGGCGATACAAGTATAGGCCTGAACGGGAAGAAATACCGGGCATCGTAAAAAGGGGCAAAAAAAGCAACCCCGCGTACCTTAGGGCCACCTCCGGTCATAGCATCAAGCATACCGTGGCTGGCTGTGGCCGCAAAAAACACCAGGAACAGAAAAAGCCAACCCCGGCTAAACATTTTTTGCTCCCTATAAAAAAAGTAAACCACAACTACTGAAAGCAGCGCGGCAAAAAACAACGAATGCGTAATCCCTCTATGTCCCCAAACCGAGTCGTAAGACACCCCCATCCAAAACCCAATGGCATCAATATCGGGTATGGCACCGCAAAAGGCTAATAACCACCAAAACCTGGTATCAACCTTAGCAAGCTCGCCCGGCCAACCAACAGCCCTCGAAATTTTCCCTATCGCTACCGCAGCTATTGCATGCGAAAATGCCGATGCCATGGTTAAATTAGTTTATAACGTTTACCGGGTAAAGAAACAATTATTCCGTTCATTTCCATTTCAAGTAAAGTACCTGCCAGTGCGCTGCTGTTCATGGCGCTAAGGGCAACCAGTTTATCAATTTCTAATTCCGGCTTTTCGCTTAGTAAGGTATAAATTTTCTGCTCATCCTCGGTTAGGGCAAAGGTGAGTTGGCGCTGTTGTTTTTGGCTTTTAGCAGCATCTCCCGCTTTACTCCAATGCATCGCTTCCAAAAAATCATGGGCATTTTCAATCAGGCCGGCCTTAAACGTTTTAATCAAAAAATTGCAACCACAACTGGTCTTATCAATTGTTCTTCCGGGGTAAGCAAAAACATCTTTGTTATATGAGTTAGCAATGTTAGCCGTTAGCACCGCCCCACCCTTGGTTGGCGACTCCATTACAATAACCGCATCACTAATACCGGCAACAATCCGGTTCCGCTCCGGGAAATTATGCAACCGCATTTCATCCACCGATTTGTACTCTGTAAGTAGGCCACCCTGGGTAACCATTTTCTTTGCCACAGCCGTGTGCTGTGATGGATAGATAGTATTTAACCCATGGCCCAAAACCCCAATCGTTTTTAAATTGTTTTCAAGCGCGGCATTATGCGCAGCAACATCAATACCATAAGCAAGACCGCTAACTACCACAACGTCATGTGCTGCAAGTTCTGAAACCAGTTTGCGCGTTGCTTCTTTACCATATTCGGTGGCCTTACGCGTGCCAACAATAGCTACCATTCGTTCAGCATTCAAATCTGCATTGCCTTTGTAAAAAAGAAGCAGCGGGCTGTCCGCAAGCTGTTTTAACCTGCGTGGATATTCCTCATCCGTAAAAAAAAGCGGGGTTATTTTAAAGTCTTCTATAAACTTCAATTCTTTCTCGGCGTCCGTAAGCACATCTGCTTTTGCAATCGCTTCGGCACGTTCTTCACCAATAGCCGGTATTTTTAACAGCTTTGCTTTCGACGTTTTAAAAACGGCCTCGGGGCTGCCGCAATAGGCCAAAAGGTTTTTAGCCAATATACTGCCCACTCCGGGCAGCATGGTCAGGCCAATTTGATAAAGAAGTTGTGAAGAATTCGCTTTCGACAAAAGATGTTTATTTTGAGGCTGTCAAATTTATAAAAGCATCATAATTATTTTAGTTGTTTATGCCAAAATCGCTCATTCTTTTCACTTTTATCTTTGCGCTTTTTCATAACCTTAATGCACAATATAACGATATAGGCCCTGAGAATAATTTTCAGAGCCGAAAGAACCCCTACTATTGGAAAAACCGCCGCCCATTCCCCGGCTACTGGCAGCAGGATGTTCATTACAACATAAAGGCAGCTATTGACGAAACCACAGATATAATAACAGGTGAGGAGCATTTAACTTACACCAACAATTCGCCCGATACCCTATACTTCGTTTATTTCAACTTGTATCAAAATGCTTTCCAACCCGGTTCATACCTCGATAATCTCCAAAAAAATAATGGGGTAACACCTGTTTACGGTAAATACGAACGCACCAAACTCGGGACCGTAATTGACGAGGTAAAAGCCGGCGAAGTGAATCTGAAAATACAGTTGGATAACACTGTTATAAAAGTATGGCTCGACAAGCCCTTATCACCCAAAGCCATGAGAAAATTCGACCTTAAGTTCCGAACCTTTTATGATTCTGGCAATACACGCCGCCGAATGAAAAAGTATAAGGTGTCAGGGTTTACTCATTATAACGGTTGCCAATGGTACCCCAAAATTTGTGTGTACGATCGCAAAAGCGGTTGGAACACCGACCAGCATTTAAACCGCGAGTTTTACGGTGACTTCGGTGCCTTTGATGTTGAGCTAACTTTTGCTTCTAACTACATAGTTGAAGCCACCGGTGCTTTGCAGAATGAAAGTGAGGTGTTGCCCGATACTTTGAAGAAGAAGCTTGATATCTACAACTTCGCCAATAAGAAATGGGATTCAAAACCTGGCATTGTTACCAAGTATAAAAAGGGAATAACCAAAACCTGGAAATATCACGCCGAGAACGTGCATGATTTTGCCTTTACCGCCGACCCATCATACCGCATACACGATACTATTATTTACCCCGGAAGGAAGAATGGCGAAGGGGTCAGATGTGTAGCTATTGTGCAGGAAGGGCACGCCTCAGGTTGGCAAAATGCAGCTGATTATTTATCAAAAATCATTACCGTTTTTAGCCGCGATATAGGCGTGTTTGAATACCCTAAAATTGTGGTGGCCGATGCAGCCGATGGTATGGAATACCCCATGCTTACGCTGGATGGAGGCAGAGACAAAGAATACCGCGGTTTGTTTGTCCATGAAATTGGCCATAACTGGTTTTATGGTATGTTAGGTAACAACGAAACCTACCGCGCTATGATGGATGAGGGCTTCACACAATTTCTTACCGCATGGGGTTTAGAAGCTATTGACGGTAAAAATCTTCCTGCCGATTCAATTAGTGTAAAGCATTGGTACCTTAGAAAGTTTACCGAACCTATTAATGTACGCGACCGTGAATTTAATATCGGTTACCAGCGCGGAGCAATTCAGTACGAGGACGAGCCATTGAATACGCATTCCGACGCATTTAACGGCGCATTGGGCCAGGGTGGTGGTTACGGAAATGTATATTTCAAAACCGCAACCATGTTGTATAACCTGCAATATGTTTTAGGCGATTCGTTGTTTAGCGCGGCTATGAAGCATTATGTGGCCCAATGGAAATTTGCTCATCCCTATCCCGAAGATTTTCGCAATTCTGTTATTCAATTTACCCATGTTGATTTAAACTGGTTTTTCGATCAATGGATTGAAACCATTAAAAACATCGACTACAAAATTGGCTGCGTTAAAAAGGGCCGCTTAAAAAATGAATATATTATCAAATTAAAACGCAAAGGCCGCATGCAAATGCCTATTGATTTGCGGGTAATCAGTAAAAAGGATTCGGTATACGATTATTACATACCAAACACATGGTTCGAAAAGAAACCTGATAGCGCACAATCAGCACCTGGCGTAACAACCTTACCTAAATGGTATGGCTGGGATAAACTGCAACCAACGTACGATGCCATTGTAACCGTACCAGGCGGAATAAAGAATATCATTATTGATCCCAGCCAAAGAATGGCCGATATTAATATGCTTGATAACCGCAAAAAAGGCAATGTTGAGTTTAGGTTCGATTCGCATATTTACCCTTATCCTTCCTGGGAGAAATACCGCATATACATGCGCCCCGATATTTGGTGGAATGCTTACGATGGTTTAAAAGTAGGCTTTAACCTGAACGGCAATTACATGAACATTAAGCAAAATTTTTCTTTCACCGCTTGGGTAAATACCCATTTATTACAAGGAGGAGAAAGATATGGTTTTGATGCAACTGCTAAAAAGCAAGCAGGTTGGTTCAGTTATAAATTTGATTACAGCACTGCGTTTGATAAGGTGATGAGGAAAACCACTTTCTATTTCCACAGCCAGTGGTTAGATGGCTTAGAGCTTTACAAAATTGGCTTAACAAAACAGTTCCCCAAAAACTTCTCGGGCGATATCAATATCAAAGGCTTCACCCGAAATAAAGAAGATTGGAGAAATTACTTACTATACCCCGACGAGTGGGATGCCATTTGGACAAGCAATAACAAGTTCAATGTCTCGCTTAATTTATCAGGCACATTTAGCTATGCTAAGGATAAGTATAATGGGTTTGTAACAGCACACCTGCGTTCAGGTGCGCTTACCTCTGCCTTTAATTATAATTACCTCGAGGTTACTTCGGTAACCAAAGCTGCTGCCTGGAAATTTGATTTCCGCACCCGCGTTTATGGACGTTATGGAACCGGCACCAATGTGCCCAGCGAAAGCGCCTTATATTTTGCCGGCGGCAATCCAGAGGACATGATGGATAGCAAATACTATCGGGCTGCCGGTTTTGTGCCTCAAAGCTGGGCCGGGCAGTATGGAGATGATGTTAATCACCTGCAGTTTGGCGGCGGCTTAAACATGCGCGGTTATGCCGGCTACCAAATGGCTGAATTGGATAAGCATGGTGTAATAATGCTTACTTACAAAGGCCCTTCAGGAATATCATTGAGCGAGGAACTTGATTTTAACCGTATTGTCACGGTAAAAAACCAATGGCTGCGCGAGCACTTTACACTTAACACCTACCTGTTTGGCGATGCTGGCAGCATTGGCTACATCAATAGTGCCAATGTGCAACAGCTTTCCGTCGTACGTTTCGATGCCGGTGCGGGGCTTGCATTCACTGTTAAAAAATGGGGGCCCTTGCAGGGTATAAAGCCATTAACCTTTAGATTTGATGTGCCGTTCTTCCTAAGCAATACCCCTTACGTCGATCAGGACCATTTTAAGTTTAGATGGGTAGTGGGCATTGGTAGAACTTTTTAATTCATTGCACATAAATTTAAAACCATGAACAACAAATATTTAACCTTCGCTTTTGCCTTCTGTTTATTGCTGGCTTCTTGCAATAGCAATTCAAAAAAGAAGGTTGACGATGCCGGTGAAGAATTGGAAACCGCCGGCCACGATTTAAAAGACGCTGTTATTGAAGCCACAAAAGATGAGACCGAAGACTGGCAAAAGTTTAAAGCCGAGGCTGAACAAAAAATTAGCGCCAATCAAAAGCAGATTGATGATTTAAAAGTCCGCCTGGTAAAGGCAAGCAAAGAGCTAAAGACAAAATACCAGCAAAAGGTAAATGACCTTGAGCAAAAAAATGCTGACCTTAAAAAGCAATTAGAAGACTACAAAGGCGAAGGCGAACAGGCCTGGCAAAAATTTAAAACCGATTTTGACGCCAAAATGAATCAACTCAAAACTGCGATTGATGATTCAACCTATCATGATTTTTAAAGACGGACCAAAGTAAATGCGTCATTGCTGCAGAAGGCTTTGCGAAAAACATAAAATTTTACTTCTTTTTACTCTTAAATGCAGATGTTTTCAATTTTATATCCTTGGACTTACTCTGAAGTTGCTGTCTTTTATTGAAGGCAACACATATTGAAACAACGAATAAAAAAGTGAAAATAATTGTGGAATAAAAGAAAGATTGAGATTTTGCTGGATCCGAATTGGTGCAGTACGCTACTAAAAATCCTAAAAAAGCGTTGGAGAGAATTGATGAAATAAAAAGCCAAACCTCATAATCTGAAAGTGTAGATGCATTAACCATTTTTATTTGAACAGTTTCAGGTATTGATACAGTAATATTAAAAGTATCATCTATTGGATCTTCACCCAATTCTGAGTTTTTGTAATCCTCAGCTTCAACCTGCTCAACTTTATCCTTGTCGGCGCTCATTTCAATTAACTTGTCCGCTTTTTAATTTTGTCCCATAAATCTACGGGTAGCCAACCATTATATATTCCACCTTCCATAAGTGGGGTAATTAAAATATTAATTTTTCCTTGATTTGTTTTTGCAACTGCATTTAGTTTTTCCTTGATAGCTTTTTTTTCTTCGTTATCTGATACTTTAACAACGTAAACCGTTTTTAACGGCTTTACCCACGAGTAACCTTCCAAACACTGCTTAAGTTGTTGGTTTAGTTTAGTCCATTCTGGTTCTGCAACCTTTATATCCCAAGAAACTAAAAAGTGCATTTCTGCTTATTTAACAATTTATAATAAGTATCAAAAATAGGTTATTAAACCACTTTATTAAGGTAACCACCAATCTACAGTGTTTTTGGCTTAAATAAAAACTGACCTATGTTATTCGATCGGAACAACATTAAGTCAGTTTTATTTTATCGGAACCTTGTCTATTGTTCTTTCTCAACCAGCGCTTTAAAATCTTCAAAGCCGATTGGTTTTTCAGCCAGGGTTACTTTGCTCTTAATGTAGCCAAGCACCTTGTCTTCCATCAATTGCTCGCGCGTTTGGTTAATTACTTTTTTATCAGTCAATTGCTTTTGAACAAATTGCTCTACCCATTCTTCACCAATATTTTTTAAGCCGTAACCGTATAATTGTTGAATAACATTCATACGCACGCGCTCTAAAACTTCGGCTTCAGTTACTTCAAGGTTTTGCTCCTTTACAATCTCCCGCTGAATCAACGACCAACGAAGTGATTTTGCAAACTGCGGGTATTCTTTTTCTAAATCTTCCGCCGAAATGGGTTTCTCGTTAGTTACATCAATCCATCTCTTCAAAAACTCATCAGGTAAAGGGAACTCAATATGCTCCATAATGCCTTTGTAAAGGTCATTCACTAAGTAGCTATCGGTTTTGCCATCAAAGTAAGCTTCTAGGTCGGCTTTAATGTTATTGCGCATTTCCTCTTCAGTCTTAGGGCCTGTTTCGCCGTAAACTTTCAAAAAGAATTCTTCATTAATATCGGCTGGCTTTGAACGGGTAATGTTGTTCAGTGTTAATCTGAATTTATCACCAACAGTAGCCAACTTCTCCATGTCGTTCATGTTCAACACGTTTTTAGCAATGCCTTCGCGGTCGCGATCCATTACTTCAAACACGTTGTAATCAAAACTCTCTTGTTTCTTTAAAGGCATCACCTTCGCTTTAGCCTCAGGCTTCAGCAAGTCAACAGTAAGGGTGCTAACGGTATTAATGCCACCTTCCTTAATATTTCCGGCTTCATCCAACTCTTCAATGGTAAAAGTTAAAACGTCAGTATCACCAACCGTTTCAGGGTATTCAAAAGTGGCGAAACGCTTGCGGGTGCGGTCAATTTCTTCGTCAATCAGCTTGTCTTCAACAGTAATCTTGTATTTATCAAACGGGGTTGAGCTCTCAATAAAAGATAAACTAATATCAGGTGCATGGCCTATTTCGTAGGTAAAATCCAGGTCCTTTAAAGTATTGATATCAATATCAAGCTTTTGCTCAGCAACTGGTATTGGTGATGCTATAATTTCAAGCTTGTTTTCGTTGATGTATTTATAAATCTCGTCGTTAAACAGTTTGTTCAACTCTTCAACCAAAACGCTGTTGCCATACATTTTCTTCACCACTTCCATAGGCACCATACCCGGGCGGAAGCCTTTAATCTGAACGCCTTTGGCAACGCTCTTCATTTGCTTTTTAACCTGTGGCTCGTAATCTTCCTTTTTAAGGCTGATTTTAACCTTCGACAACAAATTGTCAACTTTCTCTTGAGTAATCGTCATAATAATTTTGTTTGGAGAGAAAAAAAGTGCGGGCGGAGGGACTTGAACCCCCATGCCTTGCGGCGCCAGATCCTAAGTCTGGTATGTCTGCCAATTTCACCACGCCCGCATTCAATGAACTTCCTTTCTTAAAAGGAGGTGCAAAAGTATAACTTTTGACGAGAAAAGGAAGTTTTGGGAGAAATTGTGTAAAAGTGTTAAACCACCAGGCTTTTTCTTGCTACACCGCCACCTCCGCTGCAATATGCGGATGTGGGTTATAATCGGTCAAAGTAAAGTCCTCATACTTAAAATCAAAAATCCCTTTAACCTCGGGGTTAATTATCATTTTTGGAAGAGGACGTATGTCCCGGCTCAATTGAAGTTTAGCCTGATCGATGTGGTTGGAGTAAAGGTGAACATCGCCAAAGGTGTGCACAAAATCACCCAGATCTAAATCGCACACCTGCGCAATCATCATAGTTAGCAATGCGTATGAGGCTATATTGAACGGAACCCCCAAAAACACATCGGCGCTACGTTGATATAACTGGCAACTTAATTTGCCTTTGGTTTCACCTTTTTCTTTGTTCGGCGGTGCCACATAAAACTGAAACATAGTATGGCATGGAGGCAAAGCCATTTGGTCGATGTAAGGAACATTCCAGGCACTCACTATTAAGCGGCGCGAGTAAGGATTCTTTTTTATTTGTGCAATCAAATCGGTAATCTGGTCAACTGATTTGCCATCGGGTGCTGGCCAGCTGCGCCACTGGTAACCATAAACGGGCCCCAGGTTTCCCCACTTTTTTGCAAAATCATTATCGGCAGCAATTTTTTGGGCAAAGGCTTTTATGTCCTCTCCCCCAAACTCAGCACTCTTTCTGTATTTTTCATAAGGCCAGTCATCCCAAATGCGCACCCCGTTTTGGCACAGGTATTGAATGTTTGATTCGCCCTTCAAAAACCACAGCAATTCATGTATAACGGCCTTGGTAAAAACTTTCTTAGTGGTAAGCAGCGGAAAGCCATCCTGTAAGTTAAAGCGTGCCTGGTAACCAAATACACTATAAGTGCCAACACCGGTTCGGTCATCTTTCCAAATTCCGGTTTCTAAAATATGCTTCAAAAGGTCGTGATACTGCTGCATAACAACAAAATTAAAATATCGTTTCCGTTTACCGAAACTAATATACACCGCCTGTGGAAACTTGCTCCCGTCGGGTTAATAACCAAAATAAATGGCGAAGGTTCTGAACCCTGATTTATTTTTTAATATAATTGCGCCAATGAAAACAATAAAATACACCCTCAGGTTATTGGCCGCAGTGCTCATTTTGTTCGCTATGCAATCATGCGGAAAACGCGATGACCAGGGTAGATTACTTACAAAATATATTACTACCACAAGCGGTGGTTTAAATTTTGCGCCAATGATTCGCAGCGATAGCGCCTCGGTAAAGGGCTTTAAACCCGATACTATTTTGTATGACGGCAAACCTTATACAGGTGGCCTTGCTCAATACGACCCCGCTCAAAAGCTGATTATTGCCGGCTACGTTAAAAACGGTTTGATGGACAGTACATGGAAATTCCTTTATGCAAGTGGCGGTACGCGTATGGAAGGCAAATACAAAAACGGAATGGATATTGGCTTGTGGCAATCGTATTATGGTTACGGGAAACATAAAATAACCAAGCTATACGATAATTTCGGCTATATGCTTATGCGCATTGAGTATTACGATAACGGCCGTGTAAAAAATTATCAAAATGTAAAAGCTCCGATGTTTGATAACAAAGAAAGAAGCTACGATATGGATGAACACGGCGCCCCAATAACAGTTTACGTTGAAGACTCGGTATTGATGGTTAAGCAGGGCGAGAAAGCTGAACGCGTTGGCAAAAACGTTTTTCAGGAAGCCGGTAAAGAGCATTTGAATATTGCTAAATAGTAATAGACAGTGCTTCTATTTCCCTTCAATTTCAATACTAGGGTATGTTAAGGGCGCATCGTCCATTTGCTTTACCTCTTTCGAAATCAGCCTTTCTATAGATTTTATCGCAAGTAGGTAGTTGCTGATATCTGTATGTGCATACTTTACATGCGCCAGGTATTCGTAATAGGTTCCTTTAGGGTGTTTTGTTTTCCAGGGATCATAATAGGTAGTTTGCCAAACCCGTAAGTACGCAAGGCAATCGTAAATACTATTAAATCGTATGTAGTGGTTGTTGGTTCTGAAACCAAACAGGTTATTAAATTGAAGTGCGCAATGTTTACACTCCAACCAACCGGTTTCGTTAATAGCAATTGCTAAAACCGTTTTAGGACATTCAATATCATACTCCTTCAAACAACTGTAAAGGTCATTTACCCTCATTGTTCTTTCGTCCTGGCTAAGCGCCGGTAAATGCGTTGATAGCAATAAGGCAACAACTAAAAGACCTTTGGGTGCTTTATTCTTTTTTCTCCTTTCGGTGAAACCTGAACAATTCATGGCGCAAAGTTACCATTTATATCTCCTAATATGTTAGCGCAATCAACCAACCTTAAAAGGGCTGCCTTGTAAATTGGAATTTTATCATCAAAACTGGAAATAAATAAACGGTTGCACACCGGCACTTTTCATCTGTATTACCAACACAATGGCCGATACAACAAATGCAACTTTGCCTGCAAGGGGTATTTCTGTTATCCAA